>JAQBFJ010000036.1:0-14073 GCA_032123435.1 Verrucomicrobiota bacterium | reverse complement strand
GGTCTTCATCCTGTCCCATCCTGTTATCCTGTCTGAAAAACTCCCGCTCTTCGCGCAGTATTCGGGTCAATAAAGTCTGGCGACCTTGGGCAGGTCACCTACTATGGGCTTTACGTAATCAATGAAAGCCGCGGTTACATAGTTGCCGGTTTTCGCAATGTATTTTGCCGGCATGTGTTTTGTATCTCTCGCGACACTGCTTAACGGAACCCGTTCATAGTAGATTTGATATTTCTTTGTCGGCTTGCGCCGAATGGCTATCGAGCCGTCAACGTCTGCGGATACGGCTGTTCTTACGGCTAATTGCCCGACATGCCTGGCTTCTGTTGCGTCAGTTTTGGAAACGGATCCAGGGAAAGACCGTTGGAGATAGCCGAAAGTGTCGGCGCGGACGCGTGAAATGTTCGTTTTGGCCTTTATCTCTGCAACCAGCAGATCACCAAGACTTCCTGATCCGCTGAGTTGAACGTTGCCGTGTGAATCCACTTCCTTGTTGAACTTGCTGGCAATGGCGACTCCGTTTCTGTCCGATATTCCTTCCGAGACCGTAACGATACAACGGCCGTGCTTCTTGTATACTTTCTGGACGTCATTTATGAATTTTTTCATGTCGAATACGCGCTCAGGCAGATATATCAGGTGTGGTCCGTCATCAGGATAAACACGGGCGAGCGCGGACGAAGCCGCGAGGAACCCAGCGTGCCGGCCCATTATGACGGAGATATGCACCCCGGGAAGGGCCTTGTTGTCAAGGTTGATTCCCATCAGGGCGGATATTACGAATTTGGCTGCGCTTCCGAAGCCGGGTGTATGGTCGTTTTCGCGCAGGTCATTATCAATTGTCTTTGGAATATGAAAACAACGCATCTCGTAATTGACTTCCTGCGCCTTATTGTTGATAATAAGAGCGGTCTCAGCGGAATCATTGCCTCCGATATAGAAAAAGAATCTGACATTATGCTTTTTCAATACTTCAAATATTTTTACGCAATCCTCCCGCGTTGGTTTTCTGCGAACCGTGCCGAGAGCTGATGATGGTGTGTTGGCCACGGCTTCAAGTGAGGCAGGCGATTCCTTTCGGAAATCTATGAATGTTTCATTCATAATGCCTTTTATGCCGTTGCAGGCGCCGTATATTTTCTTGATGCATTTGTGCTTCTTAGCCTCTACTACCGCGCCAATAAGTGTCTGATTTATTACCATTGTCGGGCCGCCGCTCTGGGCGATAAGCATGTTTCCTGTCAGCTTTTTCGTCATTATTTACCCCTGTAATGTCAAAATTGTTTCACCGTCGTTGGGCGGTGAAACAATTTCAGTTAACTATCAATATCTATAAATACGCACAAGTTGTTTGCATGGGGACTGTGGCATAACTTATAGTAAAGAATCAAGCACAAATTATGCCGGCAAGCACAATGCGCGTCGGCATATGTTTGATAACGCAAGTAATTCCGGGTGTCTGTGAAGGCATGACAAAAGTTGATGCAAGAAGGAATAACTGAGAGTGTTGTATGGACCGCAGTAAATGGATGATACATCGTGAACGCGCGAGGATAGATGATTGGAAGCCGCCATCGGATTTCAAGGATGCGGTATCTATCGGCAATGTTGTTTCAAATTTGATCCGGCGTTTTGGGCTTGGAGATAAACAATGGTTGATGGAACTGAGCGAAGAATGGCCGAACATAGTGGGGGAAGCCATCGCGAAACACACAAAGCCTGGCAGGTTCATGGAAAAGAAACTGGTTGTGTTTGTGGATAGTTCGATCTGGTTGAGTGAGCTTTCAAGATATGGCCGTGATGAGATTCTCGCGAAAATCCAGAAACGGTTTGGGCAGGATAAAATAACAGAATTGGCTCTGCAATTGAATCCGGATGGTTGATTAATGCTGTTTGATACACATGTGCATTTTGACGGTATCTGCGAAATGGCGGATGTAGCGTCCGTGGTGGAACGCGCGCGTGGAAATGGGGTTGCCGGAATCATTGCCGTTGGCGGTTCGGAGCATGGGAATGAGTTTGCCGTTTCTGTCGCGGAGCAGTTCCCAGACACGGTGTGCGGTGCCGCTATAGGATTTGACAGATCACAGGCCGAAAATATGGGCGCTGATTCGTCCGGGATGGCGTCTGTTGCCAGTCGAATAAATACATTGAACGGGCGATCTGTGTTGGCTATTGGTGAGATAGGATTGGATTTTCATCACGATTCTGGATCTGCAGACAAGCAGGTTGAGCTGTTCCGGGTTCAGCTGGCGACAGCCCGTGAATTGAAAAAGCCCGTCATAGTCCATAGCAGAAACGCGGATAATGTTACTGTTACGGAATTGAATGAACATGTTTGCCTGTGGAAGGGCCGGAAAGACGGCGTTGGTGTATTGCATTGTTTTACCGGCGAAATCGAGTTCGCGCTCTGCCTGCTCGATATGGGTTTCTATATCGGGATAAGTGGAATTGTAACATTTCCGAATGCCGAAAAACTTCGTGAGACTGTCTGCATTATTCCAGATGATCGACTGCTTATAGAAACGGACTCTCCGTACCTGGCGCCGGTTCCATACAGGGGACAGCGGAATGAACCAGCTTATGTCGGGAAAGTTGCGGAGACTCTCGCACGAGTACGCGGCTGTTCAGTCGAAAAGATCGCCGAAATAACATCCGAGAACGCGGCGCGCCTGTTTGGCTTGGGGTGTGGAGAGAAGATTTGTGATTAAGGGTGATTTTTTGTCTGCACTTTACCCTGACATTGCATCAGTTCAGAACGCGGCAGGCAGGGCGGTAAGAAGGAAAGATGTTTACCACGCAGCACACGGAGATTCGGAGAAGAAAGAGTTTTTTGACAGGATAACAGGATTTACCTTACTTCGCTAATAAGCTACGAAGGGCAGGCAGGATGAACAGGATTTACAGGGATAGAATAAGGGATTGGATTCGTGAAATATCAATAGACTGATAACTCTATTGATATTTCACGACCGCTTCTGATGTTCAGGAACTGAACTCTTCGGCGTTCCGTGCCATCGGCTTATTTAAACGACATCCTTTTCTAATCAGAAACACTGTTCAAGAAATCTGCGGATATTTTTATCCAGATTTCTTGAACCATCGGGTCTTAATCTTGTAAATCCTGTTATCCTGTCAAAAACTCTCCCCACATCTCCTTGCTGATTGTCATGCAATATTATGGTCAAGTCAGCAGGCGAACGGCGGCAATAAGTGTTAATATCCGCACGATCATCGTGAACCATTTTTGTGAAATACGTTTCAAAAGAAACGCGCCTGTCAACGCTCCGACCAGTATGCAGGGAATCAAAGTAAAATTAGCCATTAACGACGTCTTTGTGATAAGCGGTGGGTCCAGGCATATGAAAAAAGGAATTTTAATGAAGTTAAGCACTAAGAAGTACCAGGCGGAAGTGCCTATGAAATTCCGTTTATTAAATCGCATGGCAAGAAAATAAACGGTTATGATGGGACCGGCGGCGTTGGCAAGCATTGTGGCTATACCAGCCGTTATGCCGGTGATTGCCGCCAGATACCAGCGGCCTGTCGGCACTGGTTTTGATAGATGATGCACATATAGATCAAGACTTAACAGGGTAAGAACTATAATACCTATCAGCGGACGCAGAATATTACTGCTCATCATGCCCATTAAATGATAACCAATAAGTATACCCACCAGTGCCCATGGAATGAGTCTCACGAGCTGGCTCCAAACGACATTGTGGCGGTACATGATAACTGCAATGATATCGCCCGTAACTAACAACGGTAACAAGAAGCCGACTGATGTTTTGGCGTCCATGATAAACGCGAGAACGGTTACCGCGATCATACCGGCTCCTGGCAACCCTGTTTTTGACAGGCCCACCAGTAAGCCGCACAATCCTGCAAGGAGATAGCCTTGCAAGGGGTCAATCCCGGCGGAGAATTCGATCATCAGTTTGTCCTCATAATAATATATGTTGAATTTCTGTAAATACTCTAAACAGGAGATAATGCGGCGATAATGAAGTTCTTTTCCATGCCCGTTATTTGGATACTCTTGTTGCGTCCGGTATCGCCGGTAATAATGGAGATGGCGCTCAATGGTACATGCAGTTTTTCGGCCAGGAATTTTCGCAGTGCCTTATTGGCCTTGCCTTCGACCGGCGGAGCCTGCAGTCGAATTTTAAGCGCGCCGTTGAATTCTCCGCTTATTTCATTACGGGATGCTCTGGTAACTACATGAACGGAAATGACAACATCCGTACCCTTTTTCGTAAGCCATGTCATGAGAATAACCTGAGAAATGCATTGAGAATAGCCAGTAGAATGCCGTGAATGAGTAGCACGGCAAAAATAAAAATAATAGGAGATATGTCGAACATGCCTATTATTAACCGGCGTCGCCGCATAGGGCCAAGCAGAAAATTGATCCATTCCGAGCATATGATCGTTAGACCACTGCTTCCGGTAAATGTTGATACCCATGATCCAATAACAAGAATCAGCATGATTTGCTGTATTATGGGGAGAACATTCGCCCAGCCGATTAAGGATTGAATGATGAAATAGAATGGATTGTTTTTTCCATGACTTAACTGCCATAGCGGCATTGCGTGTGCCTGTGCCGAGTGAATCAGGAGTGTAATCAAAGAACCCAATGCGATCAGAATGAATGGTCTTGCCAGGGATGGTGCGTCAGTGCAGGGCCGGCTCAGGTAATAAAGCAGTCCCTCAGATCTGGAGGAAGGAGTGTTTTTCACCTTGAAGAAATACAACAGGCTGATACCCCAGATATTGAAAATGAAAATGAGGAATGAAGACAAACTGAAAGCCAGGCTGGTAAATATGTCGGCTTGACCGGATATCTTGAAAGGTGATCCCAGTATAAGCGACCAGGATGCCTCTCGTGTGGCAGCTATCCCGTGAAACATTATGCCTCTGAACAGAATGATGAATAAGAGAGCGCTAAGCGCTATGATGCGTGAAGGTGTCTTGAAGAAAACAGGTCGCAGAAAATTGATCAGAGCGTCGGAAACACGGCTTATTTGGGTAAGATATGGGTTGAACACAGTGTTCCTGTCCCTTTCTGACCATGTCGCAAACCAGAAAAGGAAGAGCATGACATTAAATAATGTATCCCATATGCCGAATTGCATGCGAGTATGTTCAGGGTATTTCATGGAAAGTCAAGAATAGATCTACGGTATGTTATCGATTCTTGACGTTTTGTGTGAGTACGGCTATAGGTTATGCATGTTCTATCCCGACAAGAATGATTATTTGAAATTGGCACGGCAGTATGACGTTATACCAGTGTACAAGGAGATACTGGCTGATACGGAAACGCCGGTATCCGTCTTGCAGAGATTTGCTTCCAATGAAAACGCTTTTCTGCTCGAAAGTATGGAAGGCGGTGAAAAATGGGGTCGTTATTCATTTATAGGAGTTGGGCCGGAACTTATTCTGTGCTCGGATCATTCCGGGGGCCGTACTGGTGAACTGGAAACACTAAGGAACGTCTATCGTGGATTGCGCGTGGCTGACTTGGAGGGTTTGCCGCGTTTTTTCGGCGGAGTAGTTGGTTTTATAGGCTATGAGGCAATCAATGAATTCGAAAGTATGCCGGTTCCGCGTAAATCGAAAACGAAACTCGTGCCATGCAGCAAATTCCTGAAAGTTGACCGGCTTATAGTTTTCGATAATGTTCGGCATACTGTTAAAATAATAGTGTGCACAAGGACGACAGGTGTTGGTGAAGACCAGGAATCCGCCGAGAAGATATACCGGTCCGCGATAGATCAGATTCAGGAAATAGCTGACATTATGAAGAAGCCGATGCCAGCCGAAGGGGATCAGTCGTATGCGCCTGTTGTTTTCAAATCGAATATGAACAAAGACGATTACATGGCAATTGTTGCCAGGGCCAAGGAATATATTTATGCCGGTGATATTATTCAGGTTGTTTTAAGTCAGAAATTTTCTGCGCAGACAGATGTGCCGCCAATACAGATTTATCGCGCGTTGCGCCTGTTGAATCCGTCTCCATACACGTTCTTTCTCAAGACGGGCAGCCAGACACTCGCGGGGTCGTCGCCGGAGGTAATGGTGAGATTGATGGGGAGTCGCGTGGAATTGCGCCCAATCGCAGGTACACGCCCTAGAGGAATTGATGAATCTGGTGCGTTTAACGAACAGGCTGACAGAGAATTGGCAAATGAACTGCTTTCCGATGAAAAGGAAAAGGCGGAACATGTAATGCTCGTTGACTTGGGCAGGAATGATATTGGACGTATCGCGGAACATGGCAGTGTTCAGGTAACCGATTACATGGTTATCGAGCGATACAGTCATGTGATGCATATGGTATCGCATGTTGAAGGAATTTTGAGGCGGGAATTTGACGCGTACGACGTGATTAAGTCAACGTTCCCGGCCGGAACGCTTTCAGGCGCGCCCAAGATACGGGCGATGGAAATTATTAATGAATTGGAGCAGGAGCCGAGAGGCGTGTATGGCGGTGCAACGGGATATATCAGTTATAACGGAAACATGGATTTCGCGATTACGATTCGCACACTTGATATAACTGACGGTACTGTCTCAGTCCAGGCTGGAGCTGGTATAGTGTATGATTCTGATCCGGAAAAGGAATTTGCGGAAACATGTCACAAGGCGCGCGGAATGCAGAAAGCCGTGGAGATGGCAGCGGCTGGTCTGGAGGTCGGCGCGTAAACATGCCCGGTGCCGGGAGGCGGTATGATCATATTAATAGATAACTATGATTCCTTCACCTATAATCTTGTTCAGATGATGGGCAGCCAGGGGGCTGACATCAAAGTGTTTCGGAACGATGAGATAGGGCTTGATGATATTGAGGGTATGAAGCCTGACGCGGTCGTAGTGTCACCGGGGCCGTGTACACCGAGGGAAGCCGGGATATCGGTTGATCTTATAAAAAGATTTTCCGGCCGCTTGCCTATACTGGGTGTATGTCTGGGGCATCAGTGTATTGGCGCTGCTTTTGGAGCCACGATCGGGAATGCCGACAGGATTATGCATGGTAAAACATCATTGATAAAACATGACGACCTGCCTATTTATCGCGGGATGAAAAGTCCTTTTGTCGCGGGCAGGTATCATTCTCTTGCTATTGTTCAAGACAGCATGCCGGACGAACTGGTCGTTAATGCCACGAGTGAAGATGGTGAGATAATGGGTATCCATCATGTTGAACATCAGACTTATGGTGTTCAATTCCATCCGGAATCAGTGCTGACCCCGGGCGGTAAAAGGTTTTTGCGCAATTTTCTTCAGATCGTGGAAGAGCTCCGGAATTGATGACCTGTAATGATTCCAGGAAAGGAAAGGTGGAATGAAAAAATATCTTGAAAAGGTAATGAATGGCAAGAATCTTACCAGAGATGAAACATCCGAAGCTTTTGATCTCATCATGTCTGGACAGGCCACCCCTGTGCAGATCGGGGCGTTGCTTGTCGCCTTGCGCATGAAGGGTGAGTCGGTTGATGAAATTGCCGGTGGCACCGCCTCAATGCGGCGTCACGCCATATTCATAGATACTGGTGTTTTGAATGTTGTTGACACATGCGGAACAGGCGGTGATTCATATAATACTTTTAACATTTCCACAACGGCAGCATTCGTTGTCGCTGGTGCAGGCGTGCCGGTGGCTAAACATGGAAACCGTGCCATTTCCAGTAAATGCGGTTCCGCCGACTTATTGGAGAAACTGGGTGTTAATCTTGAAGCATCGACGGAAACTGTTGAGGATTGTCTGCGTGAAGCGGGAATATGCTTCATGTTTGCTCCCAAAATGCATCCTGCGATGAAGCATGCAATGAGCGCGCGCAAAGAACTGGGTGTTCGCACAATGTTTAATATGCTGGGGCCTCTAACGAATCCAGCTGGTGCAAAGAGTCAGATTATAGGCGTATTTTCTCCGGAATTGACGGAGCCGTTTGCCAATGTTCTGCGTATACTGGGAAGCAAACGGGCGTTTATAGTCCATGGCAATGACGGCATGGATGAAATCAGTGTTACAGCATCAACAAGAATAAGTGAACTTGTTGACGGCAATGTTAAAACGTATGAGTTTGATCCGTTGGAATTTATCGGGAACTATGCCTGTAAAACGGACTTGGTCGGTGGTGATGCCGATTTGAACGCGGAAATAGCGAGAAGTATTCTTTCCGGAGAAAAAGGGCCTAAACGTGATATTGTCTGTCTCAACGCTTCAGCGGCAATTGTGGCTGGGGGTAGGGCACGTGATATCAGAGATGGCTGGCAGAAGGCCATGGAATCAATTGATAGCGGGAACGCTATGCGCAAGCTTGAAAGCCTGGTCGCGTGCTCGAGATCGGGCTGACAGTTGAAGCTTGAACTTTCGCTCAAAAAGGGAAAAGGAACCTGTGAATATCCTAGAAACTATAATTAAGGAACGACAGGCGGATGTTGCTCATTCAATGGGTAAAGTGCCCGTCGAGATATTAGCCCAGCTTGTTGAGAAACGTACCTACCATCGTCTGGCGGAACGGTTGAAAGATGATTTGGAAATACATATTATTGCCGAAATGAAAAAAGCCAGTCCTTCAGCCGGTCTGTTGAGGGAGAACTATTGTCCCGCTGAAATAGCACGGGAATATGAAAAGCATGGCGCGACAGCGATATCTGTTCTTACTGAGCCGCGCCATTTTTTGGGAAGCAATGAGCATCTTCGCGCTGTGCGGGAAGCGGTGAAACTTCCGATATTGCGCAAGGACTTCATTGTTGATCCGTACCAGGTATATGAGTCGGCCGCGTACGGAGCTGATATTATACTCTTGATAGTAGCTGTTCTGTGCGCAGACAAACTGCGCATGTTGTATGACAAGTCGCTGGAATGTGGGCTTGAGGTGATAGTAGAGGTACATACGGAAGAAGAACTGGGCATTGCCCTTGAACTTGAAAAAGCGATTATAGGTGTTAATAGCAGGAACTTAAAGACCTTAAAGACCGATCTGAGTGTGGCAATGTCGCTTGCGCCCGCAATACCTCGCGGACGGCAATCGATTGCTGAAAGCGGCATAAGGAACAGGGCGCATATTGAAATGTTGGCGGAAGCCGGTTATAACGCGTTCCTGGTGGGAGAGGCGTTGATGACAGACGCCGGGGAGCCGGGTCGGCAATTAGCCGCATTGGTTCGGCCGTCGAGTTAGCTAGTTCCTGCTTGTGCTTATTATGACTGAAATAAAAATATGCGGATTGACTAATATTGACGATGCCAGGTGCGCGCTGGACTTAGGCGTCGATTATCTGGGGTGTGTTCTTTATCCGAAATCACCGCGTTCGGTCAGTGTTTCGGAACTGGCTAAGATTTGTGACGCGCTTGATAATAACGTGAAAGTCATAGGCGTTTTTGTTAATGAGAACAGGGCAAATATCGAGAAAATAGTGTTAGATTGCAATCTGTATGCTGTACAGATTCATGGTGACGAAGATTATGCCGAGTTCAGTGATGCGAAAATGACCATATGGAAGGCAGTGCGCATTGAAGACGGTGAAGTGAAACCAGCCTTGAATAAATGGCCGGCGGCACGTTATGTTATAGATGCTGATGTGTCCGGCGAGTATGGCGGGACAGGTGTTACGGCAGATTGGAGTCAGGCCGCTGAACTGGCGACACGGTATCCTTTGATGCTGGCAGGTGGATTGACACCTGAAAATGTTGGAGACGCAGTTAGAATTGTCGAGCCGCGCGGAGTTGATGTAGCGAGCGGCGTGGAGCTGATGCCGGGCAGGAAGGATCACGAGAAGATGAAAAGGTTTGTCAAAACAGTTAA
Source organism: Verrucomicrobiota bacterium (assembly GCA_032123435.1). Classification (GTDB taxonomy): domain Bacteria; phylum Verrucomicrobiota; class Kiritimatiellia; order UBA8416; family JAQBFJ01; genus JAQBFJ01. The sequence goes on along the minus strand of JAQBFJ010000036.1, from coordinate 4,249 downwards.
AGGCGTGTGCGATGAATAAAGAGACGGATAAGACAGGATATTTTGGAGATTACGGCGGACGTTATGTCGCCGAAACGCTTATGCCCGCATTGATCGCGCTGGAAGATGCGTATAACGAGGCAAAGAATGATAAAGCGTTCATGGCTGAATTTCACGCCATGCTTTCCGATTATGTCGGACGCCCATCGCCGCTGTATTTCGCCAGACGGCTTACTGAAGCGTACGGTGGTGCTAAAATATATCTTAAACGTGAAGATCTGAATCATACGGGAGCGCATAAGATAAACAATACCGTTGGGCAGGCGCTTCTTGCCAGACGCATGGGGAAGAAGAGATTAATGGCCGGGACAGGTGCCGGTCAGCATGGTGTCGCCACCGCCACATCTGCCGCACTAGTGGGGATGGAGTGTGTCGTGTATATGGGTGAGGTCGATATTGCCAGGCAGGAGCCGAACGTAAAACGTATGAAACTGCTTGGCGCTGAGGTTGTTCCGGTGAAGAACGGAACGCGCACGCTCAAGGATGCCATGAATGAAGCGTTGCGATCATGGGTTGCAAATGTACAGACAACATTTTACGTGATAGGTTCCGTGGCCGGTCCGCACCCTTATCCTACCATCGTCCGTGATTTTCAAAGTGTAATCGGCGAGGAAACGCGTGGGCAGATACTGGAAAAAGAGGGTAGGTTGCCGGATATGATAATAGCCTGTGTAGGCGGCGGGAGCAATGCCGCTGGTATATTCATGCCGTTTCTCGATGAATCCGACGTGCATCTGGTGGGTGTTGAAGCCGCCGGACTTGGACTGGAAACAGGAAAACATGCCGCAAGTATCGCCGCTGGTTCAGTAGGTATTCTGCATGGAAGTAAAACGTACATTCTGCAGAATGAAGACGGCCAGGTGCATAATGCGCATTCAATAAGCGCCGGCTTAGATTATCCCGGAGTGGGACCACAACACGCTCTATGGGCCGATACCAGGAAGGTTGAATACTGCAGTGTAACGGACGCGGAGGCGCTTGAAGCATTTCACGCGCTTACCCGATTGGAAGGTATTGTTCCGGCGCTGGAGTCTGCTCACGCTCTGGCTGAAACGAAAAAAAGAGCCAAATCGATCGGTAAGGACCAAATTGTGGTGGTAAATCTGTCGGGACGCGGCGATAAGGACGTGGACAGTGTCATGAACCATACAGGTTAGTTACATGAACAGGATTATACAAAAGTTCAATGCTTTGAAGGAAACGGGCAGGAAAGGGCTTATCGCGTATCTGACTGCCGGAGACCCTGATTCGAGCGATTCAGAAAAAAACATCCGGACCGCTTTGGAGGGTGGTGTAGATATTCTTGAACTGGGTGTTCCTTTTTCTGACCCGACTGCCGATGGGCCCATTATTCAAGAGGCGGCACAAAGAGCTCTTTCCGCGGGAATGAGCGTGTCGGGTGTAATAGAAATGGTTGCAGGGCTCCGCTCTGATTTTGACACACCTATTGTTCTGTTCGGTTATGCCAATCCTTTTCACGCGTATGGCTACAGTAAAATCTGTGCTGATGCCGCGCGAGCTGGTGTTGACGGCATGCTGATTGTGGATATGCCTTACGAAGAGTCAGCGGAATTTCGTATTGAAACAGCAAAGCGGAAATTGTCATTTATCCAATTAATCGCGCCAACCACGTCTAAGGAACGAGCGCGTGTTATTCTGCGCGAAGCGGAAGGTTTTGTCTATTACATCATGGTGACGGGTGTAACCGGAGCAAGGTGCAATATCGCAAATGATGTTGCCGATCATGTGCGCGCGCTTCGTGAGTGCACGGATCTTCCCGTTGCAGTTGGCTTTGGCATAAGTAACGGTGATCAGGCCAGGCAGGCGGCGCAAAGTGCAGACGCTGTAGTTGTGGGAAGCGCTCTCGTGCAGGCAGCGTGTGAGAATCGGCTGGCTGAATTAGTGCGCGAACTAAGATCCGCGCTGTAAGTATGAATGGGTTAAGAGGCGGAGTTTTTAACTGGATTCACCATCAGGTTCATCTTCCGGGGTTTGAGGACGGGATGAATAGGATGTTTTTCGGGTTATACGTGGTTTTGATACGGCCTGACCTTCAGGTCCAAGTGTTTTGCGGTCGAGATTGAGCAGGGCGAGCACTTCGTCAGTCGTTTTGAAATGACATTTAGCCGCTTTTATGAGCGATTGAGGGCCATGCTTCTTTACGAGTTCAACGGCGGCATCCTTGACGGCGGCCGAGGCCCCCTTCTTGAATGATATTTCGAAATCCTGATCCATCTTGCGCAATGCCCGCAGGAACCCTTCGCGTGCGATAATGGATGCTGCCGCCACAGCAACGTCGCTTTCCGCTTTGTGCTGTTGAATTAATTCTATCTTGCGTCCTTTCTTCATCAGGGCGCTAATGACTTGTTCCTTCTTGCCGAATTGGTCGGAGATTGCGCGTGGACATTCAGGTACAACAGACAGAAGATTTTCTATCGCGCGGGCGTGTGCCCATGCTAGAACTGAATTCACATTGCGCATTTTGGAATAGAGTCTGTTATAAGCTTCGGGCCCAATTTTAACTATGCTGTAACGTTTGCCGAGTAATTGTCTCAGAGCGCGTCCCATGGCGAGCGCTTTGTTGTCGCTTGTAATTGTCTTGCTGTCTCGCACATCCATCTCGCGCATGGTATTAGTCAGCTGATCATCAACGTAAACGGAGGCGATTACCATGGGTCCGAAGAAATCGCCTTTTCCGCTTTCATCGATACCCATATGGGGCTTTGTCGATTCAGGATTTAAAACGTCTTCGTAACCAAGTTCAGCGTTCTTTAGAACAAGCGGTTCCAGTACAAAGGTTACAAATTCTTCCGCGCCCTTTCCCTGGATCAGGCATTTGCCACTTTTGTAGATCGAGATTCCGCATTGCGGAATTCGCGCGGCTATCCTGGTGTGTTCCACTTTTACCAACTGATAGTTTCCACTCTTCAGAATACCGGAGAGTACCGATTGCTGTTCAGAATTGAGCTTGTATGTGTAAGAAGTCTTTGTTGCCATATGTTGTTGTCAGCAAATATACCAGTTCATCCATGTGATTTCAATTAGAGAATAAACAAAGATTAAAGAGAAAAGAAGCTGGTTTTTATTCAGGTCGTGAAGAGGGTGATGTTGATACGTGCTTGTTTTATACGCGGCCATTCATGGCTTCCGTTCTTATTCTTCATTCCCTTTATGTGTTTTTTCGTGTATTTTTTGTGCTACGGCAGGTTATACGGAAAATCAGGAAAACAAGCTGTTTTTAAATGTTGACCTGCGGCATGCCTGAGGATAATAATAAATGCTCATTAATCCGGCGAAAATATTTGTCAAAAATACTGTAGAACTGGAGAAAATATTGATGGAAACACAAAAACGAATCATAAGTGCAGTATGTTGCCTTTGTTTTATCACTATAGTTGGTAATGTATTGGCGGAACCTAAGGAAAGTGATTCATTTAAGTTTTCCATGACGGTTTTGACGGAAGTCACTGATAACAGGGATTCATCCGCTGACGCAGACAATAATGTGGATGTTTACTTGAGGCCGCGAATATCAAAGACTTCCAGTCCGGACATTACCAGAGTTGAGTTTTCCTACGCGCCCTCGTATAGATACCGCAGTAATCCATCGGATATCCAGAATGAAAGCGAACTTATGCAGGATGTAGGTATGAGCATCGTGCACACTCCTTCTCCGCGCGTCAGGCTGAGCCTTGAGGAACGGTTCAATCTAACAGATGACCCGGCAATTCATGATGACAAGGTTGATCGGCCGGACAGTACGTACATTCTAAACAGAGCCCGAGGCTTTGCCGGTTATGAGCTTGATCGTAGATCAAGTGTCGATTTCGAGATCAAAAGCACGATAAAACGTTATGACGAAAGCATAGTCGCGCGAACATCAGATGAAGACATTACAGGGCTGAATATGACTTATTGGCGTGAACTGCAGAAGGATGTGGGCCTCCTTGTTACCGGAGGGAGGACGGTTTATAATTATGATAATTATAATGAACTTGAAAGAGGGCTGAGCACGACACAGGCTGGGATCGGTATTGAAAAGATAATAAACGCGAATGCGAGATGCGGTTTCCGGGTTGGTTATACCAGTGCGCAATACGACGATTCTGAGCTCGGCACCGCTTCGTCACCATTTGGTGCATTATCGTTACAGATCCATACTATTCCTTCTTTGCGTATTAATGCTGGAGCTAAATATTCACTCAAGGAG
>JAQBFJ010000035.1:0-25615 GCA_032123435.1 Verrucomicrobiota bacterium | reverse complement strand
ACCCTCTATTCTGCATGCGAACGAATCGGATACTTTATCTATCAGAAAAACCAATCTGGTCCATATCGCCGAAAGTTTTCAGGAAAGACTGGTGGAATATGAGCAAAATCCCGATTTTATGGTGCTTCCCGGTCTGCTTGCCGATCGTAAATCAAAACGGATTTTCATCCAGGCTGAAGCCACCGGCATCAGTGCCGGAACCACCGCGGAGTTTTTTCTAATAGGCGAGAACAGCGGGCATGCGTATGAAGCGCTTGCTATTTCTTTCGCTAAACCGGGTGAAATACGTAAGGCGTTAATTTTCATCGGTATTCAGCCCGGTGAACCGGCTCAACCCAAAGCCCTCCGTTTTGCCCCTAAAGGCGAACGTGTTCTTATGACCGTATCTTCCACAAACAGTATTCACCCTCTCAATGTCATTCATGCCGAAGATATGATTTTCGACAACGTAACAGGAAAATCATTACCGCGCACAGGTTTCGTATTTACCGGGTCTTTCCTTTCTGATCCCGATGCCGCATTCTGTTCGGCTGATACCCAACAGCCATGTGCTATAGCCCCAAATTACAATGAACCCTCGGCCCTGCTTGATCTTCCGCGCCCGGCCCCACAACGTGATATTTACGGCAAGCTGACCGTGCATTCCGATCTCGTTTTGCACGAGGGGCAACTGCTGGAAATATTACTGGAACCGGAATATAAAGATGGCAAAAAACGCGTTATGGATCTCGTTTTGACCGTTGAACAACCATCTCCAGGGAACAACATTGAGTGTACCTTGACCAAAACCGGCTCTAAAAATCTGGTTACACATGGAGCTTTAAATGATGTGTTGGAACAGTTTTCTTCCTTCACCGGTAATGGACACACTCCCTATGTATCGCTTCATTTTGACGATAATCTTTCACTTGGCGAAATTCAAAAGCTATGCGCCGTACTGGCCGCTATTGAAACAGAATCAGGTATACAGATAGAGCCGCCGCCTGCAGGTCATTTATACTATCGTGCTTTTCTTCCGAACGAAGAACATCGGGCCAGAACAAATCGAATTGTTCAGCCATGGGAACTCCTGTTAAAACAGAAGAAATCAGTCAACACAGGCACGCTGGTTGAGATTCAGCAAGTATGGAAAGAGAACGAACTTGATCCTGAACTCGTTATAAAGAAACACAAAGTATCTACGCCAACAGCTTTGCGTGAGAAGTTTGATGAGATTGGATCGGGTACGCCGGCTGTTTTTGTCTTTGCCGATGTTTCTTTATCTCATGGTGCGCTGATGTCGTTTCTGACCCCTATAATGACCACGCATCCCATGATTCACGTTTTTCTGGAAAAGTAGAATCCGTCGTTCTGCCCCGGTTGAGCACGAATTATTCGCGCCCGAATTTTTTATTCAGCTCCTGGAATGAAGTAAAAATGAGCGTAGGCCGACCATGTGGACATGTATAAGGCATTTCAACGCCGGCAAGATCAACAACAAGCTGTTCTATTTCCTGCAGACTGAGTTTATCGCGGGCTTTTACGGCTGATTTACATGCCGCCTGCGCGATAAGTTCTTCGTATTGTTTTTCGCCACCACGTTGTCCCGCCTGTTCCAGTGCTTCTGCCACCTCCTTAAGCAACGAAGCGGCTGATACATTCGTTAAACAGGCTGGAATCGCGTCTATAACAAAAGCATCGCCGCCGAATTCGGAAATTCCAAAACCCAGTTTGGCGAGCAGTTTAACATGTTTCCTGACGCGTAACGCGTCTTTGGGAATCATTTCTATTGTTTCCGGAAGCAGGAGTCCCTGTGTTTTTACTTTACCGCTGACAATAGCCGACATGTATTGTTCGAACAATACTCTTTCATGCGCGGCATGCGGATCCATAAGTATCATGCCATCCTCCGTTTCCAGAACAACATATAGACTGCCTACCTGACCAAGTACCCGGCAGGACGACCATGGTGATGTGCCCGTTCTCGCACTATCCGCAGGCGGCCCGACCTCTTTATTTGATTCCCTTGTTTCTTCCTGCCTGACCGGCATTGGGTTACGCCCCGTTTCCGGATTGAACCCGCCGCGCGGGTATTTGAAAATACGCGTCGTTGGCAGGTTTTCTATTTTCAGCTGAATGCTTTTAGGCTGAAGTGAAATAATTGCTTTTTCGGGCTCCATTCCTCCTGTCGCAAGATCTGCCGGCAATTCCAGCGTTTTGCGTATAGCCGTTATTACAGCGTCACGCACTTCACTGGGATGACGGAAACGGACTTCTCTTTTCGCCGGATGCACGTTAACATCCACTTGCTCTGGATCCGTCTTGATAAAAAGGAAAACCGATGGATACCGATCTTTCGGCAACAATGTATGATAACCTTCCCTAATGGCAAAGGAGAGTACGGCGGCCGAGGTTGGTCTGCCGTTAACGAAGATATACTGTTCCTCTCTGTTCGACCGGTTGAATGCTGGTATGCTGATATATCCTGTGACGGTTACGTTACTGCTTTGATAATTCACTGATTTCAAATTCTTCCGGTAATCAGCACCAAACAGATCTTCAACGCGATTTTCCAGATTACCGCCTCCCGCCAATTCATAAACATGGCGGTCATCTATTTTCAGGGTCATTCCAATCGCCGGGCTGGCAAGCGCCTGCACCATAAATACTGTTCTGATATGCGCTTGTTCCGTTTGATATGATCGAAGAAATTTTTTACGGGCCGGCACATTAAAGAAGATATCTCTGACTTCCATGGTTGTGCCTGCCGGGCGCCCGATTTCGCGTACGTCCTGTATTTTCCCGCCGATAACAACAATTTCGGTACCGATTGGTCCGCCATCGCATGTTGTCATACGAAATCGTGACACAGACGCTATTGCCGCGAGCGCTTCTCCGCGAAAGCCGAGTGTTCCGATTCGCTCGATATCATCAACATCCCTGATCTTGCTGGTCGCATGTCTTTCGATCGCAAGCAGTGCATCGTCCCTGTTCATGCCGTAGCCATTGTCGCGAATGGATATTAATTTGCGACCGCCGGCTGTGATTTCCACATCCACTTGTGACGCGGCGGCGTCGATGGAATTCTCAACAAGTTCCTTGATAACGGAAGCCGGCCTTTCAACAACTTCGCCGGCTGCGATCTTGTTGGCCACCCGGGCTGGCAGAACTCGAATATGTGCGCCTGGTTCCATAAGCAACAAGATATGCTCTTGTCCCCTGCTCAGCAACTGGAAAATACCCGTTCTTTATCGAGCGAATGTGGCAAGGAAGACGGTATTGCAGAAATCCGTCCTACATTATGATTTCCACTTCAATATCGTCTTCTCCCGTAAAGTCGCCTTCTTCCATTTGTTCGGGAATCTGATATGTAGGCAGATAGCGATAGTAAACTTCCAGCATTAATGCGCAAAGCGTGGTATGATAGACTCGGCCGTACTTTTCTTCGGATCCTACCGCGTCCCAGTATCCAACATCTTTACCGTCGATACCTGCGCCTTTGACAACAGTCTGATATTCGACAACCTGTTTTGCGAATTTATTGTTCCAGGCCGTCCATGTTCCACCGCCTTCGTGAAACATTGCCTGTGTTACGTAATACCAAGCGTAAATTGGTCTTGATCCCCATGGCTCTTCCCAGTCACTGCCAACGTTTTTTTTCAGCCAGGTCAAGCCATGCCGGGCCTCTTTTTCCTTTGCCGCTCCCAGTAACTGCATTCCAAGTACGCCAACTGCGGTTAAGCGTCCGCCAAACTGGGCGCTACCGGGAGTATACGTGAACATTCCGAGCTCATTGGCATGTCCCTTAAGGCCGGCTACTGATTTTTTCAAGGCCTGTTCAAGATTGGCGTTATCAAGACTGGCCATTTTAGCGGCTTTTAACGCCTGAACACACCAGCCGCCATAAGAAACATCGTCCCTTTCGCTTTGAATGCAATTGTAATCCCAGCTTCCGCTCGGATGCTGGCCTCTGATAATTACATCAATGCTTCTCTCGGCGGGTTCTTTCAGCATGGGGATTTTGGTCAATCCATACGCTTCGCAAAGCGCGTATGTCGCTATTGGCTGGCTATATTCGTGTGCATCTTGTCCCTGTCTTCCTACACCTTTGAAATGTCCGTCAGCTTTCAGGTTATCCATGAGCCATTTTATGCTTTTTTCAACTGTAGCTCCAAACTCTTCCGATCCGGGTGTTTCGCCATGAGCCAGAAATGCCAGCAGGGCGAGTCCGGTCAGTGCTGGTTTAGCATCACCAACGTCCTGGGTAAACAATTCTCCTCCTCCGGTTTTCTGGGCCCATGATCCATCTTCCGCCTGATGTTTTTTAAGCCATCGTAATGCGCGCATTACGGCGTCTTCCGTTCCTTTGCCGCCACCGTATTTACCGAGTGCACTACCGCGACTGCCGGGATTACGACTGCCGTAGATTCCCCGCATGACTATCGGGCTTTTTACTATCGCAACAGAATCCATTACCGACGGCTGGGGACTGAAATCGGCATCTTGTTCCGGCGCGTCGAAAGCGGAAACCATGGGGTTATCGTCCATTGACATTTCCATTTCAATTGGATCCGGAGGTTCTATTTCTTCATCCGGCAGTTCTTCCGGTTCTTCAAGTTCCTCGGGTACAGCTTCCTCCTTAATATTGACTTTCATGTCGAATCTTTTTTCCGGCGTAATAGCCGCCAGAATGAGAAGAAGAAAAAGCGCTATAATCGGGACGACTATTCCGGCCAAAGGTGACAACAGTCGTGTGATTTGGAGTCGGGCGTATTTATATGCTCCCGAATCATGGGGTTGTTTGAGACCATACCCAACCATCTTTACTTTTTCTAAAAAAGACGGTTTGTCGAACATATCCAGCAATTTGCGTTGGCCTGGACTATTATGTAATGTGCTCATTTTCTGTCTCCATCATGCATTTAAATTCTTTTCCCCAAACATAATAACGCCTGCACGCAGAAAGATATTAGGGGTTTTCCCGATTTACATGCTAAAAACAGACAGATTGTTCAACCCTAGTTTTGCGCACACGTCAAGAAGCTGAACAAGATGTGAATGCGGCGAATCGCCCGTGCACTTGATTACAATGGATGCTTCTGTGCTGATTGAACTTAATTTCGACAGTCTCTGTTCAAGATCTTTTATTTCTCTGGCAGAAATCTTTCTGCCTCTGAGAACATAACCATATTTATAAACCTGTATTGTCACCAGGTCTTCTATTTTTTCAACTTTTTTAGGGTTCGGATCCGGAGCAGGACGGGTAATATCAAGCCTGGAAAGAATATCTTCCTGCTGAAGAGTCACAATAAAAAAGATCAGCAGTTGGAAAACAACATCTATCATTGGTGTCATTTCCAGCTTCGGATTGTTCTCGCTTTTTGCTCTTTTCTTTTTCAATCGTCTGAATCCTTTTCCTCTAATTTTTCCCCAAATGCCGGCCTTTTGTTTGTTTATGTTCCTTAACTGCAGCGAAGCTTATTCTGCTTATTCCGATGTCGGTACAGACATCCATAACGTCTTTTACGGCCTGATGTTGTGTTCTGTAATCGCCGCGAATCAGTACAGGGAATGATCCATGAAACCGTTTGTATCGTCCCAGCATAATTTTATGAAACATAGCCTGTGACATTGGAGCATTGTTGATTGATATAGTTCCTCGCTTGCTGATTTCCACCACTATTTTTCGCGGGTCTTCCTCGTGTTTGATTATATCCCCGTGGATCGCGTCTTCAAGAATGATGGCCTCATTGATTTCCTGCATTTGTTTGATCGTAACTATAAAGAATATAATAAGCTGGAACACCACATCGATCATTGGTGTCAAATCCATTTCGGATTCATAGGTTCTTCTTTTTGCCATAACAGATCTCTTCTTAACGGATTATTCTTTTACCCTTTATTCCTCTACGACCTCGACATTGCGCAGATCCTTGATGAGTTCCATTGTCATAGCTTCCATTCTCAAAACCATTTTATTGGCCACATTTCTAAAGCTGAAATAGGCTGTCACGCACGGCACCGCGATTGTCAGTCCGGCGGCTGTTGTATACAGTGCCTGAGAAATCTGGAGGGCCAGTACTCCCTGATCTGGGGTTCCGCCGGCCAGAGACGCAAACGCGCCTATCATACCTTGAACCGTGCCCAGCAGGCCCAGCATTGGTGAGAGATTGCCCACTACGGACAGCCATGTTACCTTCTGCATGAGCACTTCTGTTTCCAGATCGGCGGCTGTTGATACTGCTTCTATAATTACATCGTATCCTTCCTCTACATGGCCGAATCCAGCGATGAGTATGTTGGCCATAGGACCAGGTTCGTTTTCACAATTCTGGAGTGCTTTGAATACATCTCCTTCCGCCATTGATTGTGTAACGTTATCAATGAGGCTTTGCGGCATGATTCTTTTCAAGCGAATCATAATACTGCAATCAACCATCAGGTAAACACCAATTCCGCAAGCCACGAATATTGACAACCAGAGAAGCACTCCCAGTGGTCCTGAATTCAGAACCACGCTGAATAAGCCACCTGACGGCGCGGCTCCCTCTCGGACCGCTTCACTCCCCTCCGCAACTTCCAGGGCTCCTGCCCGCACCGTTTCTTCGGCATCATCCTGAGCGTAAACATTCAGTGTAGAAACAAACAAACCAGCCGTCATGGCAATCAGCATTATGATCATTATTTTTTTCATTCAGTTATTCTCCCTTTTTTGACCATTAGTCTTCAGCACTCCAATAATACCTATTAAGAATCAATTTTACAATCCGGATTTTGCTTCATTGCTGTAAGGGTTTTCCGGAAATTCCGCCAATAGTATTTTTCTCATTTTTGCCGCATGTGTCTGCTGGCCCAGGGCCTCAAAACACTTCATCGCCTTATACAAAGCTTCCGGTTGTACGGACTTAACAGAGCGGAACAACGTAATAGTTCTCAGGTACCCGTCCAGCAAAGCCTTTTCAAAATCACCGGCAGTCATGTCGATATCGCCCCGTTTTATCTGTGCTATTGCTACTGTCTCGCGATCTCCTTCTTCTATTCGTTTTGTCAGGTCGGAACGCAGTTTATCATACATTCTGCACTGAAATAAAGCATCCCAGTATATATTTACCAAATCACTGGTAATTTGTGCCGGACGAGCATCCCGCATTATTTTTTCACATGTTTCTACTGCTTTCTTTGCCTGCTTTGTCTGCAAATATGCTTCAGCCAGCCAGCGGCCGGCAAAAACATCCCACTGCAACATGGCGTAGGCGTTAACAATTTCTTCGAGATTCGCAATCACGCTGCCCGGTTGTGTTTTTACACGTTTAATGATAGCCCGCAAGTTTGACGGCTCTTCGACTTTTATATCCGCTACCTCTCTCAGCGCAACCTGGACAATAATATTGTCTCGAATGGTTATTGAATACGCCTTCGCGGACGATTGCCATCGTATTTCACCTGTAATTTTTTCGCCCGCGCCCATTTTTGTAATAGTACCACGCACATTCAGCGCAAAAGCTGTCTCCCCGCCGGTTAGTATAATGATGAGAAATGTTATCCACCCCATTTTCCACAATGCGTTTTTTACGCTTATGATTTTCATAATTCCTCTCCTGCTCACTATAGGTATTCTTTTATATCTTTTACGGATGCTTCTTTCTACTCCTGCTTCTTTTCGTCTATCGTCACATTTTGCTGGATGCCGGTTGTACTCATCTTTATTTTCACCTTGTTAGACCAGACCCGAACTTCCGAAGAGTGATCATGCGCGCCGAATAATTCCAGATATTCATTACAGTTATCCACTGCCTCCTGCCATCGTTCCATTTCGATCAAGAGTGGAATGCATTCGTAATACGCTTTTTCGAGATAAGGTTTAATACCCGTTTGTTCTGCGTCCGAGAAAAGAACCAGCGATTGGTAAGTCATGACGCTTTGCGTCAGCGCCTCTTTTGCTCCTTCGGGCCGGCCGAATTTTTCTTCTGCCGCCTTCTTAATCAAATATATTTTCGCTACTTTTATATCCAAATCCGCTCGATCAGGCAAAGAGCTGGTGCGTTGTCTTACTTTCTTCATTGCGAGTATTGATTGATTAAAAAACTCAAATCGTTTATCCGCGTCCTGTTCCTCGCCGCCCAGTTCGGCATATGCTACTGAGAGCCATTCCGCCGCTTTAATCATGCTTACGGATGTTGGAAACTCATTACAGAGGTCTTCCAGTGTTTTTACCGCTTCTTCAAATTTCCGCATGCCGGAAAGTGCTTCTCCCTTCATCAACAGTGATCTCTCCCGGAAAGCAGCGTTTTCTGATGAGGCAAGGACCTTATCAAAAGCCTCTATTGCTATTTCCTGTTCACCCGCTTTCAGCAATTCCCTGCCGGCTGTTAAGATTTGAGCATCACTATATGCGCCTGATCCTTCAAACATTTCTTTAAACAGTCTTACCGCCTCCTGTCTTCTGCCCATGTTCAAAAGATTATTGGCCAGAATAAAGGCCGAGTTTTTCGCCTCTGCTGAATTCGGATATTTGTCCTTCAGACGCATTAACACTTTTCTGGCTTCATCTCCTTTGTCGAGCAATGTCAGAATAGTTCCAGCCTGACCGAGTGCCGCTGGCGCAAATTCCGATTCAGGAAATTTATCAACCAGTTCCATGAACATGTTTCCCGCATATTGTTTATATGCGGCCAGTTTATCCTCCGGTTTAGTAATGCGCGAGTAGCTATAAGCCTTATAAAACAATGATGCTTCGAGAATTCTTCTATTGGCCTTCAGTTCTTCTTCCGAGTTACCATATTTCCTTCCTCCATCAGCAAGCATGCTGATTAATTCTGAAAATCTTTTTATTGCGGCTCCAATATATTTTTCCCCCATTTGTTTATACGCATAGGCCTCTCTGAATTTCGCTTTTATCAGGGCATGTCCTGGTTCGTGTCTTCCTTCCAGTGTTTGGATAAGGCCGGCCAGCGTTTTTATTTCTTCGGCATGATCACCCGCTTTTGCATGAATATCCGCAATTCTGCTTACTGCTTCCGGATATATGGGAGAATCGCTATGATTGTTCGCAATTTGTTTATAATACTCTACTGCGCCATCAAAATCGCCTGCCGCATATTTTTCGTTGCCAAACCCCATAAGCAATCCGGCCGTGCGGGGATGTTTCAGGCAATGCGAAAAGAATATGTCGTAAACGGCCTTTTTTTCGTCCGTTCTTTTTTCCTCACCATACACCGTTGCAAGCCGAAGCAGTTGATTCCCTGCCCCCATTATGTATAATCTGTTTTTTCCAAAACGCTCGGCGATATATCCTGCCACCATGGTCGCATACATCGCGTTGGTTTCCCCGCCAAGCTTGATGTAACATTCCGCCAGTTTTCCAAGACCCGAAATAGCATCTGATCCCTCTGGAAAAAGATTTAAAACTGTTAAATATGTTTCACTTGCCTTTTCGAATTCAGCACGGTTGAACAGCATGAGCGCCTGTTGAAATTGACCGTTTCGTATTTTCACCATTGCGTCGGCCGGTATTTTGGGGTTCACCCCAATTCCCGCCTTGGCAAGTGTTCCTTTTACATCCTTGAACCGCTCTGCCGCATCCGGCGCCCAGGGCGTATCAGGATACTGCACGAATACATTAAGAAAGTGCTGAAGCGCCCCTGATGTGGTTTTTTTATCATCTTTCTTTTCTCCAGCCAGAAGAGCAATAATTTTATCGCGATTCCCGCCGGAACTTATAAGACGATTTGCTTCTTTCTGCATGACCACCCCTATCAAATAACGACCCTCCGCCACGGGACTCAGTCTGGTCAATTCCTCCGCTTCTTCTTCCGATTCAGCTCCTTCCTTGAGCTGTTCATCAATACTTTTCAACTGCGGCCAGTAGTCGTCAACAAGCTTCATGGCCCCTGAAATATCGCCTTCCAACACTTTCATGTGCGCCATTATTACAATCGCCTTGCTGAACCAGACGTCCTGTACCCAGAATATCTCATCGCAAATCTTCTTAATTTCGTTGAAATATCCAATTTGTTCCTGTCGTTCCGCTGTTTCTGCCAGTTTTATCATTATTTCGGCACGTTCGATCTGTATCTGCCTTTTCTTGTGTTTTTCCATTCTCGTCCGCAGTGCGTAATCATATGCCTGCAATGCCTGTTTATGCTCACCCATATACAGGAGCATCTGCGCATATTTGTGTGCCGACTCGAGGTAAAAGTCATTAAGATTTGAAGGCACCATTCCGGGATATGTGTTGAACAGTGAATCATATATGACCTGGGCTTCCTTATACTTACCCCACATATAATATCCATCAGCAAGCGTAAGCTTCATCGCCCATGTTTCTTCGCTCTTCTGGTTGCCTTCCTTGTTTATTATCGTCTGAACTTTTTCAAATTCGCCCATGGAAAGCAGGCCCTGCAATTCCAGCACTTTGATTTGCGCGGTCGCGCCCGGATGCTTGAATTTGATTCTGGCCATTACCTTATCGGCGTAATCAGGAAGACGAAGTGACTGCAGTTCCTCGACATATCTAAACTCCTGTGCCAGCCATATATCGTCCGGACGGCTCTGTTGTCCATTCACAGGTAAAGTGGCGCTTAGAATCACAATAAGTCCGGGAAGCATATATCGGAATAAGGGCCTTTTTTCATTTACTACCAGACGTTCCATGCTCTTTTGTACCCAAAATAGTTGTAAACGTCAATAAAAGACTGATCCAAAAAGGTAAGAAGATGCTTTTGTGCAGGATGCAATATATCAATCATATCTCGGCAAGCCGGGGATTGCGGGGCTACCTTCCCATGGCTGGGGGCTGTTCCATGGTATTTCCGATTCCTGTTCCTGCGTGGCGCATCCTGAAACTAACGTCAGCGCAAAAAACAGTAGAAGAACACATGGTTGGATCAGTGAAATATCGTGTGCGAATTTAACGGAACAGCACATCGCCTTCTCTTACCGGCAGTTGCTGCCAATTGGTCATAATATCCGCTATCCCGAGCTTTTCCTTCTTCTTCACCTGTATAATTCTGATTTTACACACGAAGGATTCAGGCGAACCAGGACGTCTTAAAAACAGATTTACAGGTCTAAATTCTCGATCCAGATCATCACCCAGTACCTCGCGCAGAAATGCATCGCTCAGCTTGGCAACAGCAAAATTCCATTTGGGGTTAACAGAAATTATCTTCCCTTTTTCGCCCGGCTCCAATCCTGCCCAATCATCGCCTCTGTTATCCCCTTCCAGCTGCTTCCCTTCTATCTTTTTTCTCAGGTCCATGTTTTCGGTCTTTAGGCTGGCTATTTCCCTGTCTTTGCCCTGCATGACCTCATTCAACTTTTCAATCTGTCTTTCACATTCGGCCACCTCGTCCTCTAACGATGCTTTTTCGGATTCCAGGCGTGATATATTGCCTTCCAGCCGTTTAATTTCTTCGCGCAGTTCAAATATTGTGTTATCGCGGTCTGTTATTGTTGCCAGCGCGCTGCGCAATTTGTCTTTTCTTTCATTCAGTTCTTCAACCGCACTGACATATTCCTTGCGCAATATTGTCAACTGCTGCCGCGTGGTGTTCAATTGTTCATATTGCGCTTCCGCGCTTTCAAGCAGATCGTCCAAGATCTGTTGCATGGTTCCCTTGCCCTTGGTAATCTTCTGGCCCATTGAGTCTTTGGCCGCGTTGCCCGTCAAGGAATCAATTTGGTAATAACTCATTAATTGTTGTGTTTTTTTAGCTGTACCAAGCATGGAAAAGGGCTCTTGAATCTCGAGGTTATCATCATATTGCTGCCAGAACGACGATCGTTCCGGGCTCATAAGGACTTCGTTTGAACACGGAGAAATATCTCTGGCGGGATATGAGGGTTTCTGCTCCAGTGTACCTGGTTCTGCTTCTATGTAGGCATCCAGTTCTTTTATTGTTTTTTCCAGTTTTTGCGTGCGGCCTTTCAGCATTTCACGCTTGGAAAATAGCATATATCCCAGTACAAGAGCGCCTATGCTCAGCAATAGAATTAATATAACCAGAACTCTTAAAATTTTACCCATTTATTATTCCTTCCTAGCCATAACTGGAAGTACCCTAGGCCAAGAATTCAGAATTTACAATAATTATTTTACGATGCAAAGGAAATATTTTCCGAATTATCTGCCGGTGCCGGGCCCTGATCTTCGTCAAAACCCTTTGCAAATCCATCTATTTGTTCAATTTTTGCCTCTACCTTGCCTAGCCGTTTTTCCGCCTCATTGTATCTTTTTACTGAATTTTCGAGGTGCTGGCCTACCAATTTGAATGCTTCTGAAAAATTACCGAATTCCTTTTGAAGTCGCGATAAACCGTTCATCATCTCTCTGGATCTTTCCTCTATTTGCATCCCCTTCAGCCCGATGACGATTGTTTGCAGATACGCGTAAAAACTATTGGGCGAGACCGGTATCACTTTTTTCTTTAAGGTATATTCAAACAGGTCCATTTCGCCGCCAAATTCGTTATCTTTAATGATCGTTTCGTAATATACGTTTTCCGCGGGAATATACATAAACGCGAAATCGAATGTATTTTCATCCGGCCGAATATACTTTTGGGCAATATTGTCAATATGTCCCTTTATATCGCTGACGAATGCTTTTTTATTGCGAGTCCGTTCGTCTTCATTTTCCGCTGCCATAATTTTTCTAAAACTCTCCAGCGGAAACTTGGCATCTATTGCTACCATGCCGGCATGCATCAAAATAACGGCATCAACCGTTTCCCCGCCCTTGAATCGATATTGCAGTTTATAATGGCTTGTTGGCAGAATTTGAGCGATCAAGTCGGCTAGAAGCAATTCTCCCAATATCCCCCTGAGCTTAGGCGGCTTCAGGATTTCTTCAAGCCTGGTCATATCCTGTCCTATTTCCAACATGCGGGCCGATGAATTTTCCAGGTGTCCCAGCTGTTGACGCAAGTCTCCTATAACTTTTCCCGCTGAATCCAGTCTTTGATTAGTATCAGTCAGGCCGCGCGTGACTTGATTTGTTAGATTCTGAATAGTTTCTGTGACTGAACGCCGCAGATCGCTCATTTGTTCGATCGTTTGACGCAGACTTTCGTTGAGCTGGTTCTGTAAAAGGTCCAGAGTGTCCCTGCCCTCCTTGCGTCCTGGTCTCAACAGCAGGAAGCTCGCCAGCAACAGCGCAATCGCAACCGCAATCCCGATCATTACTGGAACAATATATGCCAAACTACACCTTTCGAGCTAGATCAACAGCTCTGCAATTTGAATAGCATTAAGCGCTGCGCCCTTGCGGATATTGTTACCCATTACAAATAACGCAATTCCGTTCCGGGCTGTTTCGTCAACTCGAATTCTGCCCACCTCAACATCATCAGTCTTTTCGGCATTAAGCGGCATCGGATAAACATCTGCCGCGGGATCGTCGACCACCTTCACGCCTGGTGCCGACATCAAAATACCACGTACTTCATCAGGACTGGTTTCGCGCTTGAATTCCACATTTATTGATTCCGCATGTCCATAAAACACAGGCACACGCACACATGTGGCAGACACTGTTATCTTCTCGTCATCCAGGATCTTACGTGTTTCAAGCAACATTTTGGCTTCTTCAGTGGTATAACCGGGCATCTCTTTTTTCATTCCGCCGATCTGCGGTATCACATTGAACGCAATTTGATGCGGATATGCGCTCTTTGTCGTAATTTTGCCGTTAACATATTCACGAGCCTGTTGTTCCAGTTCAGTAATGGCGTTTTGTCCGGTTCCTGACACCGACTGATATGTTGACACCACGAATTTCTTAATACCTATTGCCCGATGCAGTGGGCCTAATGCCATTATGGCAATAATCGTACTGCAATTTGGGTTTGCGATAAAGCCCTGATGCTGTTTTGCCGCAGATCCATTTACTTCCGGAACCACCAGTGGCACACGTGGATCCATTCTGAAATCACCCCCGTTATCAATTATTATCACACCCTTTTTTGCCGCCTCCCATCCATATTCCTGTGAAGCGCCTTTGGCCCCTTCTGTACCCGCAAAAAAGGCGAAGTCCAGTCCGTCGAACGCTTCAGCCGATGCCGGTATTACGTGTATCATTTCGCCGGCAACTTCTTCATCTCGCTCGCTCCGGGCCAGAACGCGAAGTTCATTTATCGGAAAACTTCTCTCGCGCAGAATTTTGACCATTTGGGTCCCCACTGCGCCTATTCCTACCACACCCACGTTATATTTTTTCATTACGCCTTTTCTCCCTGAGCCCTTCGGCCATCACCTGTCTATCGCCATTCCTTTTGTTTTTATTTATACGAGCTTCGCCACCATATCGCCTACTTCGGTGGTCGTATATCCCATTTTGCCGGCTCCCAAGCCCTTAAGCTTTGTTCCTGTAACTTCGCCAACAGCCGCTTCTATTTTATCCGCCGCTGCCTGCTCTCCTATCGTTTCCAGCATCATTGCGCCGGCGCATATTGCCGCGAGCGGATTAATAACATTCTTACCGGTATACTTGGGCGCTGAGCCTCCAATAGGTTCAAACATGCTTACGCCTGACGGATTGATATTCCCACCTGCTGCGATTCCCATGCCGCCTTGTGTAATGGCGCCTAGATCCGTTATGATGTCGCCAAACATATTGCCCGTGACAATTACGTCAAACCATTCCGGATTTTTCACCATCCACATGCATGTGGCGTCCACATGATAATATTCTCTTTTAATTTCCGAAAAGTCTTGTTGCCCAACATCATGAAAGACCCGTTCCCACAGATCGTACACGTAAGTTAGAACATTTGTTTTCCCACACAAAGCCAGTGTGTTTTTCCGCCCTCGTTTCCGTGTATACTCAAAGGCATAACGAATACATCGTTCAACCTGAGCGTAATTATAAACCATGCTTTGAATTGCCACCTCGTCCTTTGTTCCTTTCATGGAAATGCCGCCTATACCGGTGTAAAGACCTCCGGTATTTTCTCGGACAACCACGTAGTCGATATCTTTCGATGTTTTTCCTTTCAGCGGGGTATCCACGCCCGGAAATAATTTTATCGGCCGTAAATTAATATACTGGTCCAGTTCAAATCGAAGCCGCAGGAGAATTCCTTTTTCTAAAATGCCCGGCTTGACTTCTGGATGTCCTATGGCTCCAAGATAAATTGCATCGAATGTTTTAAGTTCATTCACGGCTGCATCCGGCAGTATTTCTCCTGTTTTTAGGAAGCGGTCTCCACCAAAATCAAAGTATACAAACTCCTGGTCAAACCCAAAAGTTCTTGCCACCGCCTTCAGAACCTTTACTCCTTCAGTCACAACTTCCGGTCCTGTCCCGTCCCCGGGAATAACTGCTATTTTATAAGATTTAGTCATGCTTTTGTCCTCTTGCTGGCCTGTGTTTTATGGCGCAAAACAGTGCTGATCGGTAAAAATCCGGTTCAGCAGATCTTTACTGCGGCCATCGGTAATGGTTGTTTGGATTATAAATAAAATAACAGTCAAAAGGTTTGAGCCGCGGCAACAGCATATAATCGTTCTTAGGGTCTGCGGCGCCTTCTTTTGCCGACAAATAAAACCATATCGGACGTGGTGGCTCATCAGTTGGTTTTTTTGTATAGCCTTCCTCTCTTATTTCCGTAACCACATTGTTCACCCACCGTAACTTACAGGCCTCATCGCCAAATTCCTGCCAATCACCATCTGAGTTCTTTTCGTACATACGCTTATAAAACTCGTCCAGCGAGATTTTCATTTTCTTTGCGACCGGTGTATGCAGGCGTTTAGCCCATTCTTTGAAAATCTGAAGTTGTTCATCCTGTTGCGTGATGTTGCCAAACGCAACACTAAAAGGCTGATGATGAAGAAAAATGGCGTTTGGGTACGCATATGAACGCTCTGCGATTGTCGCAATTGTTGCCGCCATACTTGCTGCAAACGATTTAACCACAACATGAACAGGGGCTTCGCTTTCTTCCATGCCTTTAAGGATTCTGTATCCTTCCATGACCGACCCGCCTGGACTGCGGTCTATGACAATGAAAATCGGGTCTTCCGTGGATTGATTATTGAAGTAATGAATACGCTTGGTGATAAAATCGGCGGTTCCTTCCACAATGGCATCGTTTAATGGAATTCTCCTGTCGCTGATTGTCAGAACTCCATCCTTAAACGGTTGTTTCTTATATTCTATATCGCGATGTACCTGGCTTTGCCAGTTATCTTTTGTTTCTCTCAGGTTGATGCTTGATTCCAGGTCTGCCAACTTTTGCGTAATTTCGTCCTGCTGTATTTGAAATTTAAGGTTCATATTCTGAATAAGCGCTGTGAGCTTGGCGTTCTCCGCGTTGAGTGTTTCTTTTTCCGCGTTAATTTCCTGAATCGTTTCGTTCAAAAGTATTTCTCTCTTTTCTATTTCCAGCTTCATGCGCATATTTTCGTTTTGCAGGTTAGCTGTTGCCTGCTTGTATTGTTCTGCCACCAGCAGGTTTTCCAGGCTTAACGCATCTTTTTGCGCCTCAATGCCGCAAAGGTTTTTTGCCTGAACTTGTTTCTGTTTTTCCATCTCCAGCTTCAGTTGTTCTATTTCGGCGTTGAGCGCCGCGCGAAGCATGGTTTGTTTCTCCTGGCTGATCGCGTTTTGCAGGCCCAGGGTTTCTTTTTCCTCGTGGAGTTTTTGTATTCCAAGTTTGAATTGCTTCTCTGCGTTTTCCTGCTCCAGTTTAAGCTGTTGTGCCTTGGCGTTAATTGCCGCAGAATTCTTTTTATGCCGTTCAGCTTCCAGGCTGTTCCCTATTTCCAATCTCTGTTTTTCTTCCAGCAGTTCTGCCATGCTGTGCTTTGTTTTTTCTTCTCTGAGCTGATTCTCCGCCGCAATTCGGTTTTTTTCCGTTGTAAGCTGTTCCGTTTTAATATCCCTCTCTGGTTTTTCCTTCGTGCTCTGAACAGCTTCCTGTGTATCTTTATCTTTTTCCGCGCTCGCCGCTAATGGTATGAGCCACGCCAATAAACCCGCGGTAAAAATGGGCAACATGAATTTCATAACGTGTTTTTCCTTATTTTTATTTATCCGGCGTTATCTGTTCGTTTATGTACGCACAATAACTATTTATGGTGCTGTACTCAAGCATCAAAAATGTATTTCAAAATAATGGTTGCCGGACTAGGATTCGAACCTAGGCAAACAGATCCAGAATCTGTTGTGCTACCGTTACACCATCCGGCATGAGGTCTTTAAAGAAAGCGTCTATGGTCATAACCAATTACGTTATTCTTATTGGCATCAAGACGTAGAGAAAAGGTGTTTCGCATTTGATCACGCCGGGACTCATATCGTCGGTAAGCTCAATAAAGACTTCGTCTACGGCCAGGTTGCGCAATGGATCCATCATAAACTCTGGATTAAACGCAACGCAAATTTCTTTTCCTGTGTATTTCACCGGAATACTTTCCATGCCTTCGCCAACATCCGGCGTGCTTGTCGTGACGACTATTTTATTTTTCGTAAAAGTAATTTGTGTTGTCCTGGCCTTGTCGGTAGTTAACACTGCTACCCGCTTCAATGCGGTTAGCAGGCTTTCTCTTTCTACCACCACGCGTTCGTCACAGTGCGGCGGTATTACTTGTTTATAATTCGGATATGTTCCATCAATAATTTTGGATGTAAGAGTAATATTGCCAAATTCAAATACTACCTGGTTTTCCTTTGCCGTGATCTTTACTTCTCCTTCGTCTCCAAGATTTCTCAAAAGTTCTGCAACTGTTTTTGTGGGCAAAATCATGTCTATTTCTGCCTCTTTGGGAAAATCAATTTCATGCTCAACAAGCGCTAGACGACGGCCATCGGTAGCAACTACAGCCAGTTTTCCGCTTCGAAAACTCATAAGAACGCCATTAAGCACATAACGAGTTTCATCTGTTGACGCCGCGTATGAAGTTTTTCTCAGCATATCTTTTAATATGCCTTGGTCTAAATGATACATGTATTTTCCGTCCGGCTTCGCCATTGGCGGAAACTCATCTTCTGTAATTCCAATAATTTTGAATAACGACGAGTTACACGCAATGGTAACAACATGTTTTTCATCAGATCCAATGTCTATCGTTGTATCCGCAAGTTCCCTCACGATGCCCGTCAATCTCTTTGCCGGCACTGTGCATGCTCCAGCCTTTGATACTGTAGCATCCACTCTGCATTTTACGCTTATGTCTAAATCTGTTGTTGTAAGCCAAAGCCCATCTTTCTCACTGCTTAACAATACATTGGAAAGAATGGGAAGTGTGCTTCTAACACTGACTATATTTTGAACGGCTTGCAGGCCGGCTTGAAGTGCACTTTTCGTTATTTGCAATTTCATAGTTTTCTCCAGATATTTTTTATTAATAGTAATATACTAATTTATATATAAATAAAAATATCACTATTATAGTGGTTCACAAGTCTTATATGTTGCATAAACCTTATAATTATCAGCAAGAAACAAGCCGATTATCTCTGTATATAACAAATATAGTTCTTGTTGATAAAGCGCTACTTATCATCATTACCAGGTTATTAACAGTTATTTAATCAGAATTCACTGCTAATTTTTCCGTTATCTGCTGAATATCATTTTGCAGAGCTTTATCCACATGCGCGCGACTTTCTATCGTCTTGCACGCGTGCAAAACGGTTGCGTGAGTCTTGCAAAATGCGTTAGCAATATCAAGTAATGATGATCGTGTAAATTGGCGGCAAAGATACATAGCTACCTGGCGTGGCACGGCAATGCCGCGAAACCTTCTCTTACTAGTCATGTCGGCCAGGCGAATATCGAAATGGTTTGCCACCACTTTCTGTATGGAGCTGAAGCATAAATCGGCTTTCTTTTCCTTTTCCAGAGTATCACGAAGCAGACGTCTAATCGCGTCAACCGAAAGAGCCTGCCCGGTCAATGACGCAAAGGATACCACTCGCACCAGGGCGCCTTCAAGGCGCCTGATGTTTGAACAAACATTTTCGGCGATAAAGAGAATAATGTCGTTTGGCAGAGCGATCTTCATCTGTTGCTGTTTGTGACGCAATATGGCTATACGCGTTTCAAGATCCGGTGGTTCAAGTTCCGTAACAAGCCCCCACTCAAAACGTGAGACAAGCCGCTGTTCCAGTCCGGCAATCTCGTTGGCAGGACGATCACTGGTCATAACAATTTGTTTGTGTGCGTCAAAGAGCGCATTGAAGGTGTGGAAAAATTCTTCCTGAAGTTGATTCTTGCTTGCGAGAAAATGAATATCGTCTATCAGGAGTAAATCAGTTGTACGATATTTTTTTCTGAATTGAACAAGGTTTCGATTCGTCAGGGCTTCAATATACTCATTAAGAAGCGCTTCCGAAGATAAGTAACACACAGAAGCGCGTGATGTGGCCAATACATGATGACCAATGGCCTGCATGAGATGGGTTTTCCCAAGCCCGACACCACCATAAATAAAGAACGGATTATATGCCCGCGCCGGTGCCTGCGCAACGGCAAGCGACGCGGCATGCGCAAAGCTGTTTGAGGGGCCAACAATAAATTCGTCGAAAATAAATTTTGGATTTAATATCGGCTTGGCAAGAGAACGCTGTGTTAAACGTTCACGAATAGTTTTTTTCGGCGGAGCAGATACCGGCTGCTTCTGTGAAGGTAAAATGGTAAAAATAACTTTAAGAGGCTTTTCATTAATAGTCGCCAACGCATCCTGGATAAGCGATAGATAATTTTCTTCAAGCCATGTCTGATAGAAGTCGTTATCTACGCTGAGAGTAATTGTACTGTCCGAAAGTTCGCGGGGATTAATTACGGCTATCCAGCGGGAATAAACATCCGGATGAAGAAGTTTTTCCAGATGTTTACACACCTTGTTCCAAAGCTCTGTTACATTGGGGCTATTCACCGAATATCTCCATGAATACAATTTTCCAAGTTCAACGGATCGCGGAAAAGAACAGTCCACAATATCAGCGCGTTAAAGACAAGGAAAAAGAACAGAAACATATCGACAGGTTATTAACAAGATATTATCAAAATAAAAAAATAGAGACGTAAGAAAAGAATTGAAGCTAAGAGCGCCTTCATGATAGAAGATGTCATCAAAAATTTGCTTTCAGGAAAAAGATCATGAAAAAAGAAGAAGAAAACATGTTGCTTGCGGGACCAAACGCGCAAACGGATATCAGATATGTAACGGATTTTGAAACATTGGGTGGCCTTGTTTTGCTTTATAATAAGGAGAAAAGGGTACTTATCGTTCCAAAGCTTGAATATGGAAGAGCTATACGTAGTGCAAAAAACACCAAGATATCAACTGCAGAACTGCTCAGAGCAACGGGTAAAAAACATCCGGTTCTGCAGTTGTTGCGGAATGAAAAGATAAAAAAAGTAAGCGTTTGCGGCGGGTTTCCTTACGATCTGGCATGTATTCTCCAAAAAGGTGGAGTCAAGGTACAAATTCTGAAAACGGCTCCTTTTGTGAAACGTGAAAGAAAAACAACAGATGAAATCCGTAAAATGCGGGAAACCCAGCAGGCGGCGGTAATTGCAATGCGATCGGCCATATCAATGATAGCACATACCACTATAACATCAGACGGACACCTGCTGTTTCAGAAAAAAATTATGACTTCTGAATCCATCCGATTTGCAATAATGAGAATACTTCTTGATCATAAATGCAGTGGAAAAGAAGTTGTTGTAGCGTGCGGAAAGCAGGCCGCGGATCCTCATGAGCCTGGATATGGTCCGCTGTATGCGAATGAACCAATAGTCCTGGATATTTTTCCGCGTCATATGGAACATGGTTATTGGGGTGATATAACAAGAACAGTTGTAAGAGGAAAAGCATCACCGGAAATAAAAAACATGTATTACGCGGTTAAAGCCGCATACAACGCGGCTTTAACACGCGTAAAACCAGGAGTGTGTTACAAAACAATTCACCAGGCGGCATTTGATGAAATAGCACAACGCGGTTTCATAACACAGGAAAAGGACGGAAGACCAGAAGGATTCTTTCATGGAACAGGTCACGGGGTAGGATTGGCAATTCATGAAGCACCGGGCGTCAGCAAAGGTAATAAACAAAGATTACAAAGCGGACATGTGATAACAATAGAACCAGGCCTTTATTATCCGGAAATAGGCGGTGTTAGAATAGAAGACACCATAATTGTGACACCGGGCGGGTGGCGATATTTAGTGCCGTGCGAGAAAAGATTTGAAATATAGCCCGGAAAACAATGGTTTTTTCTGATCAAAGGCTGTTATTGGCAAAAAAAACCGATCCCCCCTGCAATAAACCAAAACGCTTGCTCGTTGTATCTATGTGGCACGATAAAAAACAGTACAAAATGAAAGGAGCAGGGAAATGACAGTAAAACAGATGGCCATAACAGCAGGATCGGTATTAATAGCAATAAGCTGTGCGACAGCACAGCCCATGAATCAACAGCGAGATCACGGGTCCTCGCAACGCGACGGTAAATTTGCGAATCAGAATAGAGAACAGCAAAGACCGGGCAAAGGTATGGAAGACAGGGGACAAATGCTGGAACGAATAATCAAAAATCCAAAACTTGTCGAAGAACTTGGGATTACGGAAGAACAAATTGAGAATATAAAAGAATCAATATTCAACCTGAAAGAACTGGAAATAACATTGCGCGCGGACCTGGAACGCTTAGCGCTTGAGCAGGCGAAATTGATGACAGATAACGATGTAAACGAAAAGGCGTTGCTGTCGGTAGTCAGAAAGATGGGCGATATTAGAACGGAGCTGGCCTGCTTACAGGTGAAGCGTATTATATTACTGAAGCAGACACTGACTTCGGAACAGCTTGAAAAAATACACAAGCTAATGCGCCAGCGTGGCAAAGGAAAAGATAATCAGAAAAAAGGAAAGAAGCAGCAACAGCGTGGGCATAAAGAAAATGTTGAAACGCCGGAAGAGTAAATGAAGTAGTTCAGCCGGTATGTGAAATAAATGCCGGATACAGTAACATCCCCTTAACTTCAGGTTAAGGGGATGTTTGCTTTCAGCCCGCGTATTTCATTAAGAATCGCATGCGTGAGGAACAAGAAGTTGTAAAACAAGGGCTTTGTACAGTACAGCAGCTGAAGATTATTTGACAAATACAGTTTGTAATATGGTTCCATGAAAGAAAAGATGCATGCAATTCTTCACCAAAGGCAAGCCCATGCCTGCCAAGGCCGGCGTTATTGAGGATTCGCGGTATATTCATACAGCTTCATCCTCAATGCCTTGGCCTTGATTGACCTGAACTCGTGAAATAAGCGGGTCAGGGCGCCTGTTAATTTTTTGTACGTATAATATCTGCGCCGAGTTTACGCAATTTCTTATCTATATGTTCGTAACCGCGATCAATACTTTCGGCGTTATTTATCACGCTCTTTCCAGAAGCCGAAAGCGCGGCAAGCAATAAGGCCATACCGGCACGTATATCAGGACTGGCCATGTGGATTCCACGCAGGGAAGAAGGGCCGGAAACCACGACACGATGCGGATCGCATTGAATTATGCGGGCGCCCATTTCAATTAATCGATCGGCAAAATAGAGGCGGCTTTCAAACAGCTTTTCAAAAAACAGGATAGTGCCGCTCGCCTGAGTTGCGAGCACAATGGCGACACTCATGAGATCCGAAGGAAAATTGGGCCAAATACCGTCTTCAATCTTGGGAATAGCACCGCCAAAATCGTCCTGAACCCGTAATGACTGACGAACCGGTACATGCAGAAGCTGGCCCTTTGCCGACCACTTTATCCCGAGTTTACATAATGGTCGGGCTATTACATCAAATTGGTCAAGCGGCGCTCCTGTAATTTGAAGCCGGCCGCCCGTGAGAACCGCGGCAGACATGAAACTGACAGCGTCAATATAGTCGCCAGGTATATGATGTTTTACCCCTCCGAGCCGGTCTACTCCCTGAACTTTGAGATAATTAGTACCTATACCGGTTATGTCGGCACCCATCTTATTCAGGAGAACAGCGAGATGCTGAACATGTGGTTCGCAGGCGGCATTGAAAATGGTGGTTTCACCTTTTGCCAGAACCGCGGCCATTAAAATGTTTTCAGTAGCTGTAACACTGGCCTCGTCAAGAAGAATACGTGCCGCACGGAAATTTTGTCGACGAAAACAATAAGGATCAGTTGCGGATAATTTAAGACCCAGCATACGCAAACCGTCAAAATGAGTATCCAGACGACGCCTTCCGATTACATCACCACCCGGCGACGGAAGCGATACGCGCCCGAACCGGGCGGCCATTGGTCCGGCAAAAAGAATGGATGAACGAACCTTACCGCATAGTTTGGCATTAAGTTTTGTTTTTTTAATATTAGCGGCGCGCAAGGTAACCGTATGGCCATGCAGATCGACGTCTACACCTAGATCGGCCAGAATACTGAGCATGGTGTGGACATCTTCTATCAAAGGAAGGTTATACAGTGTTACAGGCTCCTCGGTAAGCACACAGGCAGCCAACATGGGCAAAGCCGCGTTCTTATTGCCCGGAACATGATGCTTTCCGGAAATACTCTTGCCGCCATGAATAATAAATCGAGCCATATTAAAATTGAATAGCGCCTAATGAACTAAAACGCAATACGAAACTCAAAAGAACATCATATACGGATAAAACCGTGCTGATATGTTATGAACATTTTTGCAGTTGCGCACGCGCAGTGGATATAACGTTATCAACTGTAAAACCAAAGAGTTTTTCAAGCTCCTTGTAGGGGGCAGATTTGCCGAAATGATTTAATGAAATAGAAACTCCACTGCAGCCAATGTATTTTTCCCAACCCATGGATACTCCGGCTTCAATGGATATTTTGACTTTACAGTCGCAGGGAATAACACTTGCGCGATATTCGGAAGACTGTTTATCAAACAACTCCCAGGAAGGCATGCTCACGACTCGAACATTTATTTCGGAAGCAAGTCTTACAGCAGCCTTCATGGCCAAACCCACTTCAGAACCCGAAGCCAGCAGTGTAAGCTCCGGTACATTATCGCCGCTTTGCCACAAAACATAAGCGCCTTTTTCAAGATTATCGGCTGATGGAAATTGGGAGCGGTCTATAATATCAAGATTCTGACGTGTAAGCAAAAGAACCGTCGGCCCTGTCTTGTTTTTCAGCGCGGCAATCCAGGCCGCCACTGTTTCAGTGGGATCAGACGGACGAATGATCGTGACGTTGGGCATACAGCGCAAACTCGCAAGCTGTTCAACCGGCTCATGAGTTGGACCATCCTCGCCTACGTAAAAACTGTCATGTGTGAAAACGTAAACGACAGGAAGATTCATCAGGGCTGCGAGACGTAAAGACGGACGAAGATAATCAACGAACACAAAAAACGTAGCGCCGAAAACATGGAGTCCACCATGAAGAGCAATACCATTCATGATAGCACCCATTGCGTGTTCACGTATGCCGAAATGCAGATTACGTCCGGCAAATGATCCCGGCCCGATTGAAGTGGTGTTTTTTATGAGGGTTTTGGTGCTTGGCGCCAGATCGGCTGAACCGCCTACCAGTTGAGGCAAAGCCTGTGCAAGAGCCTGAATAATCATGCCTGAGGCAGCACGAGTGGCGACCGGCTTGGCGGGATCAAAGGACGGCAAAACGTTTATGAGATCAGCGGGTATTATATCCTCAAAAAACATTTTCCATAATTCCGCTTTTTCAGGATTCAATTGGGTGTATTTCCGGAATTTTCTTTCCCATGCAGACACCTTGCGCTTCATTTGGGCAATACGTTCCTGAAATAGTCGGGCCGCGGTCGAATGAACGTAAAATTCCTCGTTTTCAGGCAGGCCGAGATTCCGCTTTGTCGCCTTTACTTCATCGACCCCAAGAGGTTCACCGTGCGCAGATGCGGAATCAGCTTTATGGGGACTGCCGTGACCTATGTGGGAGTGACAAATAATCAATGTGGGCCGCGTCTTTTCACGCCGCGCTTTTCGGGTTGCCTTTTCAATTTCGTCGAAATTGTGGGCATCAGTTTCGAGAACATTCCAATTATAACCCTGAAAGCGTTTCTTCACATTATCGGAACAAGCCAGGCTGGTAGAACCTTCTATCGTGATATTATTGCTGTCATAAAAAACGATTAATTTGTTCAAACCAAGATGACCGGCCAGAGAAAATGCTTCGTGACTGATACCTTCCATTAAATCGCCATCACCGGCGATAGCATAAGTGTAATGATCTATCATTTTAAAATCCGGTGTGTTGAACCGTTCTGCAAGTATTCGTTCTGTGAGGGCCATGCCCACGGCGTTGCCGCATCCTTGTCCCAGCGGCCCTGTTGTTGTTTCCACTCCGGGCGTGTGTCCGAATTCCGGATGGCCGGGCGTCAGACTGTCAAGCTGTCTGAACTGTTGAAGCTGAACAATCGGAAGATCGTAACCAGACATATGCAGAAGACTGTAAAGCAGTACGGAGCCATGACCTGCCGATAGAACGAAACGATCCCTGTTCGGCCATGCAGGAGTTGATGAGCATAGTTCAAGATACTTCAGGAAAAGAACCGAAGAAACATCCGCCATGCCGAGCGGCATGCCCGGATGGCCGGAATTAGCGCGCTGGACCGCGTCTATGGACAGGCCGCGAATGGTATTAG
>JAQBFJ010000034.1:0-3353 GCA_032123435.1 Verrucomicrobiota bacterium | reverse complement strand
TCAAGGACTTGCCTCGGAACCCGATTTCGACGTGTCTCGACACGCCCTCATCCGGATCCCTTCTCCAAGCCCTTGATCTGTCGCAACCTACACAATCTCGTCACGAAACTTCATGAATAATGCACGCTAGTCAACAGTTTAAACGAAGCCTGTTTTTGTCAACGTCTCCATATTAATATTGGATTTTGCCTTGTTTAGCTCTTCCATATAACGACGCACATACTTGCCAATAACATCTGTTTCCAGGTTCATGGCTTCGCCAACACGCAATTCCTGCAGACTGGTGTGTTCAAACGTGTGCGGGATTATATGGACCTCAAATGAATCGTTCTTAAGCATGGCTATTGTCAGGCTGATACCATCACATGCGATTGAACCTTTAGTCACCATGCCCGTCATAAGTTCAGGGCGGCATTTTATCTCAATGACCTGGTATGTACCGATTGTTCTAATTGCGGATACTTTTCCCGTTCCGTCAATATGTCCCGTAACCATATGCCCGCCATAAACGTCTTCTGCCCGCATGGCCCGTTCAAGATTGAGCATGGAACCGGTACGCTTGCTTTCAAGGTTTGTCATGGTTAATGTTTCGTCGAGAACATCAGCATTGAATCGGCCTGATGTCGCGGATGTAACTGTTAAACATGTTCCTTGAACGGCGATGCTTTCACCGGGCTCCAATGGCTTGTCCCATGGATCGTGGGTGACAATTAATTTTGTTTCGCCCGTCTTCCTTTCGAGACCTGCCAGTTGTCCGACTTTTTGTATTAATCCTGTGAACATTTCTTTTCCCGTTTTTCCGGTATGGCTTTTAGCAGTATATCATCCCCTACCCTTTTGCAATCAATGAATCTTAATTTGGGCGCTTTATGTAACAGCCAGCCTGTGCCGGCTATACATTCTTTGGCTTTCGTGCCTCCAATGATACGCGGCGCGATAAAGAAAAGGTATTCATCTACAAGTCCACTTTGAACCAAACTGTCAGCCATTTCGCCGCCGCCTTCACATAAAACGCGAAGAAAGCCCATTTTACCAAGCTTTGCAGCCAGGTGATTCATGGAAACCATTCCTTTAAAGGATGGCAACACCAATACAAGTGCTCCTTTCTGTGTAAAACTTTTGAGCTTACGTTCAGAGCATTGTCTGGTAGTAGCTATTATTGTCTTTCTAACGGAAGCATCATTCAGGATTTTAAGGTTAAGAGGCAGTTTGCCTGTCGTGTCGACAATTATTCGGAATGTTTCATGCGATTTGTTTAACGATGATAAAAGAGACGGGTTGTCCATACATGCTGTGTGTCGGCCTATGAGAATGGCGTCAGCTTTTTCTCTCCATTCCTTTACCAGTTTTCGTGATTTTGGACATGTTATCCATTTGGATTGCCCCTTCATATCGGCAATTTTACCGTCTAATGACATGGCCATTTTCAATGTGAAATAAGGAATTTGACATGTTGTCCATTTCTTGAATGGCGCGATAAGTTCTTGCCCTTCCTCAGCGCAAATACCCTCAATCACACGGATTCCAGCCTTTTTTAATATTCTACAGCCGCGACCATTATGATGTGGATTAGGGTCTCTAACGGAAATGACTACTCGCGATATGCCTTTGTTTATTATGGCATCAGTGCAGGGAGGGGTTTTTCCCCATGTGCAACAAGGTTCTAATGTCACATACAATGTGCATCCCTTCGCCCGAAGACCAGCTGATTCCAATACTTCGATTTCAGCGTGATCGGAACCAGCTTTCCGGTGAAAAGCCTGCGCTACGATTGAATTTCCACGAACCAGGATGGCACCAACCGGCGGATTAGGGCGTGTTTTACCCTCGCCGTGCCTTGCTAGAGCAAGGGCTTTTGCCATCCAGTATTCATGGCGTATTACTTCTGAATTTTCAGGTTTTTCAGATTTTGCCTTATATTTTATTGCCATATAATGGAAGCAATGTATCATGTTTAATAACCGGGGCAAGTGTAGAATAAAAGGATGTTGATTTTATATGTGTATCCGAGCTTTATTCACTTATGTCTGAACGGGGATGCTGTATTATGAGTCCTGATCAATCTGATCATTATCCCGATATGAAGGTCGTCGTCATAGATGATGATATGACAGTTGCCACTGCAATCAAATCATCGCTTAAAGATCTTGGTTTTAATGTTAAGGCGTTCAAAGATCCTGTTGAAGGGCTTGATTGGGTTTTCAATAATGATACTGATATTGTTATCAGTGATATTTGTATGCCGCATTGCGATGGATTCGAAGTGCTTAAACGCATAAAAGATGTAAAACCAGCCTGCGATGTCATATTTGTTACCGCTTACGGCCAGATGGATATGGCAATACGAGCTTTAAGGGAAGGCGCTACGGACTTTTTCGAAAAGCCTTTTACATCTGCCGCCCTTAAACCTGCCATGGAACGTACGAGACGATTCAGAATGCTTGCCCGGCAAAGAGATTTACTTGTGGACAAGGTTGATACTCTTAATAGAGAACTTATTTGCGGGCCCGGCTCTGATAATATAATGATAGGTAAATCAAAAGCCATAAAAAAGGTGACCGAGAAAATCATGGATGTTGCTGATTCACCTGTGACTGTATTGATTCTGGGTGAAAGCGGAACGGGCAAAGAACTTGTTGCCAACGCCATTTTCAATGCAAGTTCCAGGAACAAGAAACCCTTTTCGACTCTTAATTGCCCTTCAATTCCAGAGGATTTGTTTGAATCTGAAATATTCGGCCATCGACGTGGCTCTTTTACTGGTGCGATTGAAAACAGAATAGGATGCGTTGCATCCGCTGAAGGAGGAACACTGTTTCTCGATGAGGTCGGTGACCTGCCGCTTAAAAGTCAGGCAAAAATACTACGGCTTCTCGAACAAAAAACCTATCTTCCTGTTGGTGAGCATGTCGACAAGAAAGCCAACGTGAGAATAATCGCCGCGACAAACCAGCGGCTTGAAGAAAAAGTTAAACAAAAACAATTTCGCGAAGATCTGTACTATCGCCTTAACGTCTGCTCCATTACGGTGCCGCCTTTGCGCGAAAGAAAAGAGGATATTCCCCTGCTTGCGCTCTACTTTGCGTTTCGCTTCGGATATCAGATGAGCAAAATCATTGAAGGCATAGATGATGATGCCATGCTGACATTATCGAAATACGATTTCCCCGGGAATGTCAGAGAACTGCGTAATATTATTGAGAGCAGTATCATCCATTGTAAAGGATCCACAGTGTTAAGGAAAAAGGATCTGCCCGAATTGAATCCAGCCGTTATTAATGTCAAAGAAAAAAAATCTTTGCCGACACAGATGCTCACGTTTTCTGAACTTGAAAAAGAACTTTATGAGGAAG
>JAQBFJ010000033.1:0-5742 GCA_032123435.1 Verrucomicrobiota bacterium | reverse complement strand
AAACATGACTACGGGTGAAGTGTTTTTTCTCTTGCCGTCGCCTCTAATGGGTGGGTGACCCCTCGCCCAACTCCAAATTTTCTTTTTTCAAAGGAGCATATTGTTCGAGCTTATCTTTGAGACTTTTTTTGTATTTTTCTTTTGACACAGAGCCTTTTTCAGACGGGGTTGATGCAAATGCCCTAAGTTTTTCAATTTGTGGAGTTTTCGCCCCTCTAACTCGAATAATGTTTTTTAACCCGTCCAAAATTGTAAGGAAATGAATTCCTTCCTGGGCGTTGTACTCGGACAAAGAAAATTCAATGAACCATGAAACCCTCTTATCATGATCATCCCAAATGGTCAGAGAACTATTGCGAACCTCTTCTATCAATGCACGCTCAGGATCCTTTCTCCTTTGCCCTTTAAAATCACACAAAATCCAAACATATCCTTCTCCCAACATACGCCAACAACACCAGTAAACGTGCTTCCGCAGAGATGCAGGAGATTTGCTATCTAATATAACATTCGTGTAAGCTTGAAATGATTCCTCCAAGCTAACGTCTCCTTTGGATATGTAATGCGGCGGCGAAGCAAAGCTATTTTCGCAAGCAAAATTCCTCCAGAATGAGGAAGCTTTCCTATCCTTGAGTACCGACAAGAAGGTATTTGGCGTCACTTTCTTTTTCTGCCTGAATACACCCATCGTGTTAGCGATATAATATTGTGCCTTTGAAATATCTAGTTCACCTTTATCCACGGCTTCTCCTAATTCGTCGCATAATTGAAGCAATTGCTTACTGTTCAACCGCCTTAAATATTCATCACGAGCATCATAAGAATTCCATGCCTCGCTTTTACGCAATTCCGGTAAAAGCTTATTGCTGTTTGTGTCTGCGATACATGGCAAACTCATCAAACTAGCGAATGCCACACTTACAACTATTATTTTCATAATTTTGCACATTTATACTATCTCCACATTATTTATATGCTGTATCAGTTTCTTCATTGCATTATTAATTTTATTTTCTGGAAGGCACATATTGCTCAAGTTCATTTCTGAGCAGCTTCTTGTGTTCATTCAAGGATTTGTCTTCGTTTTCAGATTGGCTTGATGCAAATGTCTTTATTCTATTAATCTGTGGAGTTTTTGATCCTCTCGTTTGAACAATTTCTCTCAACCCATTCACAATGCTTCTGCACTTGAAGGTTTTCAGAGTATTTTCTGCCATAGAAAAATCAATAAACCACGAAACCCTTCTGTCGTGATCATCCCAGATGGCCAAAGAGCTGTTACGAATCTGGTCATGCCAATCATCCCTGTCATGAATATTTCGCTTTTGCTCCTTAGAATCACACAAAAGCCAGTAATACCCCTCTCCTAGCATGCTCGCACAATACCAATAAGCGCTCTCCCGGAGACCAATATTACATTCGTTATCAAGAATAATGTTTGTGTAAGTTTGAAATGATTCCTCCAGATTAATGTCGTTGATATCTACAAAATGGTGTGAGCCGGTACTATATTTGCAGGCTAGCGCTTTCCATGCCGAAGACGCCTTCCTGTCTTTGAGTACAGACAAGAATGTGTCAGGCGTCAGCCCCCCTTTCTCCTTAAGGACACCTATCGTTTGCGTGATGTACAATTGTAATCCTTCGCCACTTACCTCTCCTTTTTCAGCGGCTTCCCCGAATTCGTCACACAATTGAAGTAATTGCTCATTATTTAGGCCTCTTAAATATTGCACACGAGTGGCCATAGAATACCATGCCTCGCTTTTGCGTAGCGCCGGGTAAAGCTTGTTGCTGTTAGTTTCTGTCTGTGGTGAGCCCTTATTTTCTTTTTTTGAGGGGGCATATTGCTCAAGTTTGTCTCTAAGTGATTTCATACCTCTCTTTGAAAATTTGTCTTCACCGCTCGATGCAAATGTCTTTATTCTATCAATCTGTGGAGTTTTTGATCCTCTCGTTTGAACAATCATTCTTAAACAATTCGCAATATCAATCTGCTTGAGCATTGTCCGGGTACTTTCAGCGAGGGAAAAATCAATAAACCATGAAACCTTCTTTTCATGATTATCCCAGATGACCAAAGAACTGTTGTGAATTTGGTCTGTCAATTCCTCCTGGAAAGCCTCTTTTTCTTGTGCGCCAGAATCATTCAGGATACTGTAGTACCCATCTGATAGCATGCGCGCACAACGTGAATAAACGAACTCTTGCAGACTAACAGGAGATTCGGCGTCAAGAATAATATTTGTATATACCTCAAACGATGCATCCATATCAATGTCTGCCTTATTTATAAAATGGCTGCTCCCGACGCTGAAATTGCAGGCCCAATTTCTCCAGGACAGGGATGCCTTCTTGTCTTTCAGTACAGACAAAAAGGTATTGGGCGTTAATGCCCCTCTTACGCGGAGAACCCCCAGCGTTGTGCTAATCATCCTGCTGAGCCTTCGGATATTCTCCCTGCGCTCATCATGTTCTTCCCCCAGTTCGTTGCACAATTGAAGCAGCTCTTCGTTACTCAACTTGTCCATATGTATTGCCAAGGCGTTCTCGTCGGGAAGTTCGCGCAGCTCTGCCCAAATCTTCCTATTGTTAACTTCTGCCATACATGGTAAACTTATCAAACTAGCACACACCACACACATAAATACTGTTTTGATCATTCTATTCATCTGCAGTACCTTTCATGTTATTACCAACTCCAATCAGGAAGCGGCGCCAAGGCATCCGTTGGGGCAAATGCAGGCACGACTGAGAGTCCACCTTCAAAATAGCAGAGCAACGAAGTTTTCATTTCGTCAGCCTAACCGACCAAGCGTTCTAATCCGACTGCATCGTATGATAATTCATCAGTTGTTGAACACTAAACGTTCAAGTGCTTGGTCTACTTTTTTCCTGCATTCTTTGCTTCGATTAAGATCCTGTGAACATTTCAAAAGGCTTGTCCGTAAACCCCCTTCATCGCAGAAGCCAGATTTTGAGTAGTGATAGTCCGTGACAGAAGATGCAAATTCCTGTATAATGTAATCCTCTTCTTGATCATCGGAGAGTATTCGGGAGACAACCTGAACATGTTCACGAATGCGTTCCTTGACTTTCTCTGCATCATGGGCTTCCAGCCCATTTTGAGTAAAGGAACGGTGCAAACCTGAACATATAGAACGCGCCGCCGAATACGTTAATATTCTCAGCCTGCTGTCATGTGCCTTGTTAGCAAAATCCGGGGTTAATACATCCAATAACTTGATTGCATCTGACGGTTGAACATGTTGTCTTGACCCTTCTTCTATAATCCAGTCTGATAGACACATTCGAAACGCTACTTCAGTGTCTTTATCGCCCAATAGCTCAATAACGTCGCTAAACGTCATCCCCTTCCTTTGCGCAACACTAAGTATTCTATGGAACACATAAAGACTACCCAGACCTTCCTCTCCAGTCCGAATTGCCAGTTTGGAACACTCTCTTGCCATTTGAATTAACTGTTCTTTAGAAAAGGTCTCTAGCTTTTCGGCGGCTTCGTCACTAACCTCATCACTATGAAGATCCATCAGAATGGAATTTTCCGCAAAGGATGGTTGATAACACAACAATGTCCCGACAACAAAAAGGGCACATAGATTTGTTTTCATATTTCTCTCCTATCATGGATATCTAGGCCAGCCGTCGACAACTTTCGTTTCGCTCTTTTATTTATTGTGTCACCCGCAACGTCACAAAAACTCATCCATTCCTATTGTCTAAGTGTTCAAATGATAGCATAAAGAAAGAACTGATGCCACATGGAAATTGAGAAGCCATTGAATTAAGCACTATACTGAATGGCGTACCTGGAGGGGCTTGAACCTCTGAGCAAATCCTGCCTGTTTTGTTCTTCACAACCTGCCTATCTTATTGTACCATATACAAGTTCATGTATTGACAGGAGATTGGTGGCCTAGGCGGCGAGTTGGGGCTACAGAGAAAACCACAGATTACGAGGAAAGACTTTGAAAGCAATCAACGCATCCATAAAACATATATTGATTATCCTTGTCTTAACCTTAACTGCGTCAGGAGGATGCACTTTGGAAAAAGATGTAAACGTTGATTTTCATTTTACCCCTCCCTTTTCCTACCGCACCGCAGATTTCAAACCTGTCTCTTTGGATGTTGATAATACCATGCACTACAATATTCCGTCTTTCCACAAAAAGGACGAACGGTTCTGCGGCATAATGACCACCCTGAGACTCCAACACGCCACATCTGAAGTGGACACAAAAGACATTCTGAATTATCTACACCAAGTGACCATTTCCATAACCATACGAGATAAGTCGGGGAATACAATTGTGCACGAAAAAGCACAATTAAATGATCTCTATCACAAAGAAACGGACAATGGCATTATCGAGTTCCGGCTTTCCTCTGGGGGGTCTTTTAGCGTCAAACTACCTAACACAGTAGAACTAAGCACGGTGACACAGAACCCCCAAAAGAACCTGACGGGATTAACTCTTGCTTTACGACTGACTGAGAGGCGAGGCAAGTAGCGTCGGCCAATGCTCAATGAAAGAGATGATTTCGTTGTTTTAGAGAAAAAGTGTTAGGCTGAGCAGGCGTAGTCGGTATAATAATGAGTGGGGAGCACGATATGAAAAGAGATTTACACAAACACTGGTTCCGCCAGAACTGGCTGTCTTTGGCAGTCGGCCTCGTCTTGCCCGGCATTCTCAGCGCCCTGTGGTCACTATTTCGTGGACCACTTGAGGCGTTGTCAATACGCATGCTCAGTTCGCTATTACTTGCGTTCGTCCTTTTGTGTTGCGTCACGGCTGGCGTCCTCATTTACTTTACAATGCGGCTCTTTCGAACGGAAAGGTACGTACAGGAAAAGTTCTATCCGAACAAAACAACAGTCGGCATGTTCCATACTCTGAAGGAAGAAATGGAGCATGACCGAGAAATATCAAAAGGATGGAACGAAGCCGTTGGAGAATGAAAATGTTGCCAACAACGACCTGTTAGAGTGCTTTCAGAAGAGGGAAGAAGAGGAATCACAACAATGAAGCCGAGGGGAAGAATGATGGCTACTCCGTGGTACAAGAGTAAGAAGATTCAAGGAGCGATCATCGGAGCCATGATCTTGGGGGTTCTTGGCATTGTTGATGCTTTCATCGAACGCTCTCCGTCTGTCCGGCAAGAGTCTCACGGGGATGCTTCTCCCAACACAGCGACGTCTGGAGACAACAGTCCAGTTCTCTCGGTTGCAGGCGATCTTGTGATTCAAGACAGTGCATCCCCGCAGCCTGAGAATCCGAATTCGATCCTGAAACCCACGTGGATACCCGTTCCTGGTTCGCAACCTATTATTGATGGACAAGCGTCTCTTAGGCTGCAGCCTCTTGCTGAGTCGTTCGTATTCCTCAGCGTTGCAGCCGATGTTTCATGGGTTGGATACGAGAAGCAGCACACAATGCAAATGGAAACAACAGATCGACGCCTGTTCGATTTCAACGGCCAGAGATATGCAGTCGATCTGCTCGCTTTGCAGTCGAACAAAGCCCAGTGTGCAGTTTCTCGAATAGTTGCAGACAGATAGAAACTGGCGAACAAGGGGTTGGAGTTCATCGTCGGAAGACCTTAAGCAGAATTCTGCCAAAGGGAAAGGTCGCTGAAGTGTTGCTGCCAGATATAAGAGGAGTATTAATAATAAGCGATGTCACGAGCCTTGATAACATTAATTCTATCAACAGCAATTGC
>JAQBFJ010000032.1:0-5121 GCA_032123435.1 Verrucomicrobiota bacterium | reverse complement strand
GTTCCTCATGGGCGTGAAAGGGCCTAAAGGCCGAAAAACATACATGGCCGGCGCTTTCCCCAGCGCGTGCGGTAAGACGTCAACAGCAATGCTGCCCGGAGAAACCATATTGGGCGACGATATTGCTTACTTCCGCGCAATAAACGGAAAATGTCAGGCCGTAAACGCCGAATCGGGCATTTTTGGTATAATACAGAACGTCAACGACAAGGATGATCCTGTAATCTGGAACGCCATAACCAACCCGGAAGAAGTCATATTCTCGAACATTCTGGTGAAAGATAAAAAACCATACTGGCTGGGAATGGAACGAGACCTGCCCAAGGATGGTGAAAATTTCTCCGGCCAGTGGCATGAAGGCAAAAAGGACGAAAAAGGCGCGGAAATTCCGCCTGCCCATAAGAACGCCCGATACGCTATTACCCTTAAAGCGCTCGCCAACTGCGACTCGGAACTGGATAACCCGAACGGTATCCATCTGGCCGGCATAATGTATGGCGGCCGCGATGCCAAGAGCTATGTGCCCGTTCAGCAGAGCTTCGATTGGAACCACGGCATAATCGCCTACGGCGCTTCACTTGAAACGGAAACAACATTCGCCACCGTCGGCAAGGAGGGTGTCCCTGAAATTAATCTGATGAGCATTCAGGATTTCGTGGCAATTCCGCTCGGCAAATATATCCAGAATAATATCGAGTTCAGCAAGAAACTGACAGATGTACCGGCTGTCTTCGGCGTCAATTATTTCCTGCGCAACAAGGCAGGCAATTTCGTGAATGACCGCCGCGATAAACACGTATGGGTCAAGTGGATGGAACTGAGAGTAAACAAAGAAGCCGGCGCGTATAAAGGACCAACAGGCTGGCTTCCTAAATACGAAGATCTTGAACAGCTTTTCAAGACCGTCCTGAAAAAGGAATATACGCGCGAAGCATACCATGAACAGTTTACAATCCGAATACCGGAAAACCTGGCCAAGATCGACCGGGTGGAACAATATCACAAAAACGAAGTTACTGACGCACCGTCAGTATTATTCGATGTACTGAACGCACAGCGGGAACGATTGCTCGCTGCGCAGAAATCGTTCGGTGATTATATCCAGCCGGAAAAATTCCCGGAGGCATGAGGGAAAGGGAGTTTTGACAGGATAACAGGATTTACAAGGATAGAACAGGGAATTGGATCCGTTAAATATCAATAGACTAATAATTCTATTGATATTTAACGACCGCTTCTGATGTTCAGGAACTGAACACTTCGGTGTCTTCCTTGCCGCGGCGTAGTTCGCTAGTGCGATCGAAGCCGGGCCCCATCAGGAAAACTGTTCAGGAAATGTGAAATAAAATTATTATTTTATCCAGATTTCATGAACCATCTTGTCTTAATCTTGTAAATCCTGTTATCCTGTCAAAAAAAAGCTCCCCAGAGATATGAGAAAAAAGAAACTTCACCACGGCAGGCCCTGAAAATATCAGCCGCGCACTTGACCATTGCCGTGAATAACATATTTGTACGTTGTCAGCTCTTCCAGCCCCATTGGACCGCGCGCGTGAAGTTTGTCCGTGCTGATTCCTATTTCAGCGCCCATCCCAAATTCTCCGCCATCGGTAAAACGGGTTGACGCATTAACGTAAACGGCCGCCGAATCCACTTCCCGTAAAAACACCTTCTGTACATTCTCGGATTCGGCAATTATGGCATCTGAATGCCTGGACCCGTATTTATTAATATGCTCAATAGCAACCTTGGCCGACGGCACAACACGCACGGCAAGAATAAGATCAAGATACTCGGCATACCAATCATCCTCTGTCGCCTGCTTCATTTCCGGGACAATTGATACGGAAGCAGAATCACCCCTTAACTCAACACCAAGCTCACGAAGCCTGGCTGATAACTTGGGCAGAAATTCAGACGCAACCTTCTCATGTACCAACAGTGTTTCCATCGCGTTGCATACGCCCGGCCTCTGGCATTTGGCGTTCTCAACCACTTTCAACGCCATTTCCATGTTGGCCGATTCATCAACGTAAACATGACAAACCCCCTTGTAATGCTTGATCACGGGTACACGCGCCTGCTCGGCAACAGCCTTGATCAAAGCTTCACCACCACGCGGTATGATAAGATCCACCTTGCCTTCCAACTGCACAAGCTCCCGAACTGCTTCATGATCCGTCGTTTCAATTATCTGGATGGCATTTTCCGGAAGCCCCCTTTTCCTGCCGCC
This sequence comes from Verrucomicrobiota bacterium, assembly GCA_032123435.1. Taxonomy (GTDB): domain Bacteria; phylum Verrucomicrobiota; class Kiritimatiellia; order UBA8416; family JAQBFJ01; genus JAQBFJ01. The sequence goes on along the minus strand of JAQBFJ010000032.1, from coordinate 2,888 downwards.
TTCCACCAATGCGTTCACAATAGCTATGTTCGACCTTAACGATTCCTTGCCACCGCGAAGAATGACCGTATTGGATGTCTTGATGCACAAACCGGCGGAATCAACCGTAACATTGGGCCGTGATTCGTATATTATGCCAATCACACCTATGGGAACACGCCGCTTAACTATTTCCAGCCCGTTCGGCCTGATCCAACGACTGATCCGGGACCATATCGGATCCTTTAAAACCGAGACAGCCTGTAAACCTTTTATCATGCTGTCTATACGAGCGTCCGTAAGCAGTAACCGATCCAGCATGGCCGCTGAAAGACCTTCATCCCGGGCATCATCCATATCCTTTTTGTTGGCATCCAGTATATCGGACCGGCGCGCGTCAAGTTCATCCGACATCGACTGTAGAATCGAGTTCTTCTGCCTCGTCGTAAAAAGAATCAATTCACGGGAAGCAGCTAATGCCTGCTCGCCTATTGCCACCATTTCATCATGTAAGCTCATTATACTCCTGACGCCAACACCATCGTACCCGTATCTTCACCTGCCATAATCCGATTCAAAACCCCGGTCTTCCGGCCATTGGCTATAACTACCGTACATCCAGCGTGTGCGGCAATCCCGGCCGCTTTCAGCTTGCTGGTCATACCGCCTTTCGACAACGACGATGTATTATTTCCATCAACAAGCGAATATGTCTTTTTTGTTATGGATTCAATGTACTTCACACGGCGTGAGCCGTTATTGGTAGGCTCGCGAATTCCGTCAACAGTAGTCAGCATAATAAGCAAATCCGCGCGTATAAGTTTAACAAGATAAGCTGCAAGCCTGTCATTATCGCCTAACGCCAAAGCAGCCTTTATCTCCTCATCCGCCACTACATCGTTTTCGTTAACTATCGGAATGACCTTATTCCTTATAAGATTCTCCATCGTGCGCCGCGCGTTCGTCAGCCTTACCTTATGATGAAAATCATCATGCGTAAGCAGAACCTGCCCGACTTTACAGCCAACAGCCGAAAAAAACTCAGCATAACGCGACATAAGCCGCGTCTGCCCAACTGCCGCGGCCATCTGAAGGTCCGGCAGGCTCATCGGACGCTCTTTCATGCCCAGAGCTTCCATCCCCGCTCCAATAGCACCTGAAGTGACAACAACAGTCTCATAGCCCTGCTTATGAATATACGCCAGTTCCTTGATAAGGGCACGTATGCGCCTGATATCAGGCCTGCCAGTCTTCTGAACCAGTACCCGGCTTCCTATTTTTACGATAACCCGGCGGACATCTAAAAGAATTTCCCTGTATTTCAATGACTTTTTCATAAATCCCGGCTACTCTACGGAAAATAAAACCTGGCTACAATGTAAAAATAGAACTAATGATCCTGTGAAAATAATGAAGAAATGTACAATAACGCTCGTTATAATGGGTTTTATCATCATGCTTGCCGGCTGTAGCAGTATGCCCAAACATGCTATCGGCCTTGACGAAGTCCTGCGCGAGAAAATAGGTAAACCCATCTATGACACAAAAATATACAGATGCACAATGGGCGCGCATAGAGGAGCATCTGTTCAATATACGGAAAACACTTTAGACGCCATAAAAGCAGCCCGATACAGTAATAAATACGCATTCATAGAATTTGATGTTCAATACGCTAAAAATAAAAGGTTAATTGTGTTCCATGACAAGAGCTTATTTAGATTGTACAGAAAACTGGGAAAAATAAGCGACACCGATTATGAAGAACTTCGCAATCTTACTGACGGTAAAATAGCCGCATACGACGAGATTATAAACGCCGTAGGAAATAAGAAAGTCAATATAGAAGTCAAATCGCAGGGCAATACGGAAGAAGACCAAAAAATAGTCGACTTTATCGTTCATGACATGACAAGAAAAAAGCGGATAAAGGATCTTCTGATCAGTTCTATCTCAGGAGATGTTGTTAAGTACACGAATGAAAGATATCCCGAAGTGGCAACAGGTCAGATATTCTGGATGAAATCATCAACATATCTGCCACTCGACTTTCTGACTGAAGGATTGTATGGCAAAATACGAGAAACAAAAGCCGACTATCTGATGCTGCATGTGGCAAACCTGCACAATATAGACAGTCTGCTCGATTTAAAACCAAAAGATAAAACCATTATATTCTGGGATTTTAACGATACCATGTACCTTATACATAAAGACTTTTCAGACCGGCTTTGGGGTGATTCCGGTATTAAAACCTATTACAATCATATCAAGTATAATATATTTTCACTTTTCAGAAGGAACAAACACGGAAAGGCTGCCGATTAGAATTTGAACTGAATAATATTCAGCAGGGAATCCAGATTACCATGCGAAAACCGGGCTTATACAATTTTCTGTTTATTGTGCTGACTCTGACGCTATGCACTGCCCTGCCGGCAGTCGAGTCGGTGGACACGTCACCTGCCAACACAAATGCAGGCATCACCGTCCAGCCGGAATGTATCGCGCAATCCGCTTTTGGCAAAGACTGTGAAAAACTGCTTGTCAAAGAACTGGATAAAGCTGAAAAGGAAGTGCTTGTAGCCATTTACAGTATAACGCGAAAGAACATAGCCGCCGCCCTGTTACGCGCGAAGAAGCGACATGTAGCGGTCACTGTAAAATACGACAAAGGCTCATACGACTGGAAAGGAATGAGGGATACCATCGGCTGGCTGAAAAAAAGGGGGGTTCCATGCATACCCGTCACGCTCACTGGTAAATACGCCAAAATGCATCATAAATTCGCTGTTATAGACAGAAAACGGGTAATTACAGGCTCATACAACTATACTACCAGTGCTTCCACCGTGAACTACGAAAATCTTCTATTAATAGAATCACCTGTCATAGCAAAGAATTACATA
>JAQBFJ010000031.1:0-33528 GCA_032123435.1 Verrucomicrobiota bacterium | reverse complement strand
CGAGGTGCTGATGAGCTTGGCTGAAACCGCACGCATCCACGGCATCAATGCTATGGGCTTCCTGCGACTGTTGTTGACCGATCCGGCCACCGCGACCGCCGCCATTCTTCCCGCCACAGCTTCAGCGCGCTAAACTGTTACCTTTATTATTCCATAGGATTGGGATTGAAGTTTCCCAGTATCGTCTTTAGAACTTCTGAATCACGGATAATCTCACCGGTGGTCTTGTTAACTGTGTACGTAAGTCTTCCGAGAGTGATCTGATCATATATACCCCAGTCCCCGTAAGCAATGCTCAGCACTACGAGAATGTGCTTGGCTTCTTCTTCACAGTCGACAGAATACGACTCCAAGACCTTAGATCCCAAGAAGTTGTAGTTCAAGGCAAACCACATATATTCGATAAGTTCCCTGACGCTTGCCGTATCAACCGGCCTTTTGTTGAATATTCCCAGTATGGGATTGTCAGGGCTGAAATGGTCATACATGGACTTGTCCAGATAGTCGGTCTTGTGCACACGGCTCAAAATTATATCCGTTGGGTTCAGGCTGTAAATCCGTCGGAACTCAAAATATTTCTCTGTTTCCCGTTCGTCAACCAGGTCCCGGTAATATGCGCTATGAGCACTCGATAGTTCCGACCATTCAAGGGCCTGGGCATAGTCCATTGTATCAAGCTCTATCCAAATGGGTTCACCTTCATTGATGCTGACAGTATTTTCGTAATAAAGGTTGCCACCCTCGAGTTCCTCCTGATAGAAACCATCAGGATATTTGTGATCGGAGTAGGCTATTTCTCGAAGCTCTTCGTCCAGCCAGAAGTCACTGGGGATTTTCGCGATACGATACGTTGGATCGTGCGTGCCGAGTGGCATTGTCCCGGGATACCCGAACGTCTCTGTCCTAACACTTGCTGTGCTCTGCATCATGTACCATGAGCCGGCGGGCTGACCAAGGTTCCCGGCTGCATCATAACACCCGTAATCATCCTTTCCGTCGCCGTCATAATCACCAACAACCAGAACCGTACCTGCGTAGCCGAAAGTTTTGGTGCTAAACCCATTACTGCTCATGCTGAAGTACCATGATCCCGGCGGCTGACCCAAAGTACCCTCTGCGTCATAACAGCCGTAGTCATCCTTTCCATCACCGTCAAAATCGCCGATTACCGGAATCGTTCCGGCATAACCGAATGTTGCAGTGCTAAAACCGTTGGAACTCGTCATGAAATACCATGAGCCGGGCGACTGGCCGTAATGTCCTGCGGCGTCATACACGCCGTAATCATCGGTTCCATCCCCGTCAAAATCACCGGATACAGGAACGGTTTCTGCATAGCCAAAGGTTGCTGTACGAAACCCATTACTGCTAAGCATGAAATACCACGAACCCGGCGGCTGGCCGTAGAGCCCTTCCGCATCATACAGGACGAGATCGCTTTTGCCGTCACCGTCAAAGTCATTCTTTTGGGCGTAGGAAATCCCGGATAGCAAAAAAAGGAATATCAAGGCTCCTGTGATCATGCCAATATTTTGCTTTAAGGCTTTCAAGGGTATGGGCATCGATCTTCGGATTTGGCACTCTGTCATGGCAACTCCTTTGAACTTCTTTGGAAGAGACTGCAACTCACGTATTGTATTGATGACTATTTTACATATATGTAGTCGCAAGTCAATTGTAAAAAGACATTGTTTGCGTAAAAATGAGTGTTCAGATTGTGTATCTTTTAGAAAGAAGTATGTAAATCTCGGGCCTATCGCATTGATAACTCGCGGCCTGGCTGAAATCACAAGATTGGGATCTGCCACCAGCTGTGTCGACTGAACATCAATAATCAATATCCAAAGATAATGTCCGAGGAACAAGCGGGGCAATTTTACCATGAAGGACATGAAGGTTCGATTCCGATTTGGATTTGGATTTGGATGCTCCCGTGGCTACACTCTTGGTTCATGCCGCTTTGTATCTGAATCCATCGCTATCGAAATCGGGATCGCCATCAAAATCGAAGTATAATGTCGTCAGGTGCAGTCAGCTTCGTTGACGATTGCCAGGCAAGAACGTTAACGACCGCGACTTCTATTCCGATCCGGATAGCGATTTGGATGTTAAGACGGGACAAGTCCAGCCTCGTCCCTACAGAACTACGCTTGGATAAAGAGAAGTATTTGACAGGATGAACGGGATGGTCAAGAAATCCGGGGCAAATATTATTTTCTCGGATTCCTTGAACCGTATCTATCCTGTTTCATCCTGTTTATCCTGTCGGAAAGTATTCTTCTCTCCCTTACCTCGGGCACTCTCTTTCCCTGCTAAGCGTTTTCCGCCTTGTTTTTGTAACGCTGGATCAGTAACTGCGCAATGGACAAGCTCTGGCTCACTGTCCAATACAACATCAGGCCAGAAGCCATATTGTAAAGCATGAACAGAAACATGACCGGCATGAATGCCATCATCTTCTGCTGCTGAGAATCACCACCGGATGGAGTCAGCCTTTGCTGGAAAATCATGGTAACAGTCATCAGGATCGGAAGAATATTAAGGGTCAAAGACCCCGGAAGCACGCCCAATAACAAACCTTCCGGCTCGCTCAAATCATTAACCCATAGAAAACCGGAATATCGCAGTTCAATCGCGCTCCGCAATACAGTAAACAAAGCTATGAATACGGGGATCTGTATGAGCATCGGCAAACAACCCATCATGGGATTAACCTTATGCTCCTTATACAGACTCATCGTCTCCTTCTGAAGCTTCTGCGGATTATCCTTATACTTCTCACGCAGTTCATTGACCAACGGCTGGATCTTCTGCATCTTCTTCATGCTCTCAGTGCTCTTATGCGTGACCGGCCAGAATATTACCTTAACTATGATCGTTAGAAGAATAATAGCTATCCCGTAATTCGGAATGAACGCGTACATCAGATTCAGAGTCCACAATAACTGCTTGCACAACCACCTGAACCAGCCACAACCGGGCCACGCATAAAACATCACCTCATCCTGCCGTCTGCCCAGTTTTTCAAGAAATGAAAATCTCTTCGGACCCACATAAAAGCTCATCCTGGATGTCACCGATTCACCAGGCTGAAGAACGTGACCTTTTACCCGTACAGCAGCCGAAATTTCCGTTATAGACGCAACCTGAGCCCATGTCCTGCTGTCTTCAGCCCGCTCTCGATCCGGGACTTCGCGTATAGCGGTCAACTCACATCCACTGCCGCCGTTATCAAGCGCCAGAATCTGCACAAAAAACTTGTTCTTCACCGCCAGCCAGTCAATATCAGAATCATGCTGTACAGCAATCGATTTCGGCAAAGGCATGGTCAATTTCTGTTTTCCTATACACCCGCTCCCTCGCCTGCCTTCAGGTTGAAACCGCTCCACGAGACTGATTTTCTTGCCGGGCTCCCTGTCGTCAGGCCCTTTATTACCCCATCTGGTCACATCCTTGGCACCTATAGATGACATTGTATCTATGTCCAGATACGAAATAACGCCTCTACTTTTCGCCTTGGTCGTAATCGCCTGCATCGGCCCAATACCAAAATGGTACTCCGGAATATCAAGCTTCATGGAAGCTGTGTTGGACAACACATCTGTTACCGCAATACGATAGTTACCAGCCAGGACAATTCTTCGCTCAAAACGAAGTCCCTCAGGCGTAATACGTTCTATATGAATAGACTTGTCGGCATCATCAACCGACACATTGAAATCATCATCAACAGATAAACCGGGCAAGCCTTTGAGCGATAAAGACGGTTTCCCGGAAAAATCCAGACATACCGCGCCGCTCTCAGGCTCAAGCGACTCCATATACTCCTTAAGCTCAACCGAAACAATGGAACCGCCCCGCGATGAAACCGTCACCGACATTTCATCATTGCCAACTGCAATCCTTTCTTCCGGCAGTAGTATGTCAACTTCTTCCTTCTGGTTTTCCACAATCCGCTGTTCCACCAGCACCTCATCTGGAACGCTCGTTCCGGCATCCACAACATCCAACACTTCTTCAGTGGCATCCATCTGCCCCTCAACCTGATCCACGCCAGCTGTAGTTTCGGCATTACCACTGGAAACGCGGGCGCCGCCTGGCGGCGTTTGAATGTAAAGCCACCCGAATAACGCTAACACTAAAAGAACAACTATTATAATTTCCTGTCTATTCATGATTGTTCACAACCAGTCCGTCCAACGTCAGGAACAAAATCCACTCCGCCATGATTAAAAGGATGACACTTGCTAATCCTTAAAAGGCTTAACCACAGTCCTTTAATGCACCCATGCACATTTATCGCCTTTATGCAATAAGCCGAACAACACGGATAAAACCTGCAGCAATCACCGAATAACGGTGACAGAACCGCTTGATATAACTTAACAACTGATACCAGAAACCTTCTCATCATAACAACGCACGCTAATCTGTTTCCTTTTTCATAATACCCGCCCTCTCGGCAAGATCCAGCAATTCACGAACCACAACATCTACTTTAACGTTTAACATCCTTCGTCTTGCCACAAGAACAACGTCATGCTTCCCGCACAACCTGAAACGATTCAGTCTATATGCCTCTCTCAGCAGTCTTTTCACTCTAGCTCTATCAACCGCCCTGCGAAAAGTACGCTTACTGGCAACAACCCCAAGCCGCAACGCGCTGTCCTCTCCAGACCTTAACCACATGACCATATATTTGCCGACATGATTTATACCGCTATCATATGCTTCTTGAAAAACACTGCGCTGAGCAATGCGCTGACTGCGCGACAGCCCGAAATCAGGCTTCGCGTCATTCTTTTGCTGTTTCCCGTCTGAATCACAGGAAACACACATATTCCAGCTCCTTAAACAGTCAGCTTGGCCCGACCCTTGCGGCGTCGACGTGACAGAATAGCCCTGCCCCCTACCGTGGACATCCTCGCCCGGAAACCAATTTTGCGCTGCCGTTTTTTCTTGGACGGTTGATATACTTGTTTCATTCAATTTTTCCCTCACCCTGACCCGCAATGCCGCCCTGGCAATACGCGGACAAACATACAAAATCCCAAAAAGCAGGCAACACTATCACGTCATGCGTATATGTCAAGCTTGTGGAAATACAACAGGGATAAATGCTATAATCTTATTCAAGAGCCTTGCTCAAAACAGCTTCACTGATTGATCTTCCATCAGTTAAAATCGGCGCCTTCCGCGCCCGCCATGTGCGGCGTTTCGCCACGGCAATAAGATAATGCCCCCTCGTCATAAATAAAAGCGCATCTAACTGCAACGCAATGCGATAAAAAATACCCGCAATAGAATAAAGCCTTTTCCGCTTCACTGCCACATCACACGAAGAAGCCTTTATCTTAACATCTACCCTCTGAACAACAGCATCCACAAGCTCAACAAAAAAACGCGAATAAGAACGCACGTTATGCACATCAAAACCATGCTTCAAAAGACTGAAAAGCTGAGCCTCAGTGTATCCCATGCTGACCATGCCCTTGTCCTCATAACTTACCCCTAACAACTTGCGTATTGACCGCATCAACGACACGGGCTTGGCGTGCAACACGTTGAGAACAAGACGCCCATCCGCCTTCAGGATCCTGTGACACTCCTCTATGAATGAATGGTCCGACTCAATATGCTCCAGAAGATCAACAATAACCACCGCATCAAAAACCTTCTTCTTGAACGACAACCCGGCATCACCCAGCGCGCGAACATTCTCATCCACAACCGAACGCACAGATTCAGCTTCCGCTTCGGTCTTCACTACAGTATCCCACTTGCCGCCATGCTTCCTTAAATAGTACGAGATCGCGCCGTTTCCAACCCCAATCTCCAGACAAACCTGGCCATCAGTTTTGCCAAGCGCCCGTAACATCGCTTCCAGCTTAAGTTGTTGAGGAATTGATCTCCTGAAAATATGAAAATGTTTTTCATATTCAGCAGAAAACGTACTATCTTTATCAAACGTCGCCATCACCTGACCAACCTTTCAAACTGTAAATATAACACTTGTCAGCCAAAAGTCAAAAAACTCTTATATGCCTAATTTCATTATTGGACAATAGAAAATCTAATGATATCCTTTTATTCCCATGAATAACTCCTGGTATATAATCGGAGGAAGAATTATAGATCCGCTGATCGGAAGAGACGAAATCGCCGATCTATATGTAAAAAACGGCCTGATTTCAGATCCATCCCAATGTCCCGAATCAACCCCGCGAATTAACGCTGAAGGCCTGGTCCTTGCTCCCGGCTTTATAGACATGCACGTCCATTTTCGCCAACCAGGTAACGAAGAAGCCGAAACAATAAAATCCGGCGCCACAGCCGCCGCCAAAGGCGGATTCACCACCGTCATCGTCATGCCCAATACCATGCCGCCAATCGATACACCAGATAAAGTTAAAGCTATATTGAAATATAATACCGAAAATGCCCTCGCTAAAATCCTGCCTGCCGCCTGCATAACAAAAAACCGTCTAGGCAATGAACTGGCGGACCTCAGCGAAATGGCGAAAGCCGGCGCTATCGCCTTCAGCGACGATGGAAATACCGTAGCCAATGATAAATTAATGAAACAGGCAATGGAAATCGCGTGCAAACTGAATATACCCATCATGGACCACGCCTTGGCGCCCATCCCGCCTGAACACGGCGCCATGCGCGACGGTGCAACATCACGAAAACTCGGCCTGCCGGGAATCCCGCCAGAAGCCGAAACCAAAATAGTTCAAAGAGATATAGAACTCGCCAGCCAGACCGGCTGCGCCGTCCATATCCAGCATGTGTCCACCAGCCAATCAGTGGAGCTAATTAAACAAGCACAGAAACAGGGCATCCGCGTATCCGGTGAAGCCACACCACATCACCTTATGTTTACGGATTCAGATATCACTATCGAAAATACCAATCTTAAAATGAACCCGCCGCTCGGAACCAATGAAGACCGACAAGCACTCCAAACAGCCATCGCCAATGGTTCAATACAGGCGTTTGCCACAGATCACGCCCCGCATTGTCAATCGGATAAAGAAAAACCTTTCACTGCCGCACCATTCGGCGTTATCGGACTCGAAACCGCCATCGGCGCCACTTATACATGCCTCGTCAAAACAGATATAATGAACTGCACTGATTGGGTGCATAGATGGACCATCGGCCCGGCACTCGCGGTCGGACTGAAACCGCCCTGCCTGTCCATCGGTCAAATAGCGAATATCTCCATACTCAACCTTGAATCAGAATGGACCGTGTTCCCCAATAATTTCATGTCTAAATCACGAAATACGCCTTTTGATAAAAAACAACTCACAGGCCGCGCCATCTATACCATCCGCAATGGTTTCATAACATGGAAATAGATCGTTGACAAATATTTGGAATTATGAGACTTTTCACCATCAACTTCCAATATACTGGAAATCGGTTATAAGGCTTTTTATTCTTGTTTGATCGAGGAAGAAAATGGCATTTTTACTTGTAAAAACCGGTAAACTCAAGGGCCAACAGGTCGAAATTCAAAAAGAAAAAATTACCATCGGCCGCGCGCCCGACAACACAATAGCAATAGATGACCCCGCCTCATCCGCATGGCATTGTTCCATTATGCGTGACGGACAAAAGTATTCACTTATAGACCTCAACTCCACCAATGGCACAAAACTTAACGACGAACCCGTTACAAACGCTCTGCTGAAACCTAAAGATATAATCAAAATAGGCTCTATCGAACTTCTCTTTGATGGCGACAACGTGGAAACACCTTCTCCATCAAGCACACAACCAACATCATTATCCGCATTCGAAACAAAAAAAGAGAGCAAAGGTGTCCTGATTCCGGTTATTGTCATTGTCGGCGTACTAGCGCTGATCGCCGCAATCTGGTTCCTGCTCCGCTTATTGTAAAATAACCAGTCGGAAACAATGTCGGCTCATATTCTCAGCTTCTCTATCTCTTCATCCCGCGCAGGCACCACCTCTACGCGCGTAACACCAAGCGACGACCTGACCTTGACGTTAACAGAAACATCGCGAGGACAATCACTGTAACGCGCACACATAGCCGCCGCCTGCTTGACCTGTTCCTGCGTCGCCGTGAAAGGCAACAAACATGTCGGACTGGAGAAGTTTTCTACCTTCAAAACAAAATCATAAAGCTCTACCAGCCCCTCAATAATAATATTATCCTTTTCATTGCGCCCTATTATTATCTTTAACTTGTCGGCAAGACGAAAATGCCTGCCGAAACGCAACAGCATCAAAGACCTTACACCACCCAGCCCTTCATGATCCTTCAAATCCTTCAGCCGCCTGCAAAAATTGGGCTCGGTAAGCCGACAACCGCCAGCCGGAGTCGGGAAATCACGAAGCCCATATTTCGCCGCCAGACTGAATTGCTCTCTCCTGCTACGCCCTTGAAGCGCCAACAACTTCTCCCGGTCAACTAAACCATCACACTCCACCTTCGTCTCCGGCAACAATCGAGCACTTAATGGACGAAGAATAAAATCTTCATACCCGGATTCCTTCGCCACCTCCATCAAGCTCCGCATGTTCTGCGATAACGGCCTCTGGTTCAGAACCTCGCCGGTACTAATGAAATGACATCGTTTCTCCTCAAGCAGTTCACCTGCCCTCCTCAGCATCATGGCATGACAATCTATGCATGGGTTCATGCATGAGCCAAAACCATGCTTGGGCTCATCAAGCAGAGATATAATCTCTTTGGAAAAATCAATTGCATGAAGAATAATGCCAAAACGATCTGCCGCGACCCTGGCCGCATCCGCGCCAAAGAACGGACTTTCAAAAACTACACCATGCACTTCTATGCCCTGCTCCCTTAAAACACATACGGCCAACTGACTGTCTAAACCGCCGGAGAGCAGGCTTAATGCGCGAATATGTCTCTTTGCTTCCATCTATTGCTTCTATATACTTTTACCGTAATGTCGAAAAGTAAAAAAAGAACGCATTTCCGAATCACGTCAATCCTCGTCTAATTTCATCTTAACCGCTTTGATCACCTTTTACACACCATTTTTCACAATACTATCCGTTTTGTCCGCATATTGTAACCCACCCCTCGGCATCCATGCCAATATTTAGAATACGACAATAAAAATATTGACGTTCACATGCAACCGTCTACTATGCAGAAGTTCAACAATGATATAAAACCAAACAGGAGGTAAGACGCTATGGCTATTATAGATTTCGGAGGTGTTAAGGAAGCAATCATTACAAGAAAAGAATTCCCGCTTGTTAAAGCGCGAAAAATTCTGAAAAACGAAGTAATCGCTATCATTGGCTACGGCGTACAAGGCCCAGCACAGGCTCTTAACCTGAAAGATAACGGATTCAAAGTAATAATCGGACAATCAAAAGCTTTCCCAAAAGACTGGGACCGCGCCAGAAAAGACGGCTGGATCCCAGGCAAAACGTTGTTTGATATCGAAGAGGCCGCCAAACGCGGAACCATAATAAAAATGCTCGTAACCGATGCCGCCCAAATGGTCATCTGGCCCTCAATAAAGAAATGCCTTGCCCCAGGCAATGCTCTCTATTTTTCACACGGATTCTCCATCGTCTATGATAAACAGACAAAGGTAATCCCTCCCAAGAACGTGGATGTCATCCTCGTCGCGCCCAAAGGCTCCGGCACCTCCGTGCGCCGAAATTTCCTCTCAGGCGCAGGTATCAACTCCAGCTACGCGGTATTCCAGGACGCCACAGGCCACGCAAAACAACGATGCCTGGCCATAGGTATCGGAATCGGATCAGGATACCTGTTCCCTACCACCTTCCAGAAAGAAGTCTATAGCGACCTCACCGGCGAACGCGGAATACTCATGGGCGCATTGGCCGGAGTCATGGAAGCACAGTATGACACCCTCCGGGCACACGGCCATTCACCAAGCGAGGCGTTCAACGAAACTGTTGAAGAACTAACCCAGAGCCTTATCCGGCTCGTAGACGAAAATGGAATGGATTGGATGTTTTCAAACTGCTCCGCAACCGCCCAGCGCGGTGCACTCGACTGGAAACCCCACTTCAAGAAAGCCACATTACCCGTCTTTGATAAACTCTATAAGGCAGTTAAGTCCGGCAAGGAAACTGCTCGCGTTATACGAGCCTGCGGTGCAAAAAACTACAAGCAGATGCTGGACAAAGAACTATCCTCCATGGGGAACTCGGAAATGTGGCAGGCCGGAAAAGCCGTTAGAAGCCTGCGCCCGAAAGAAAAAGCAAAAACGATCACACGCTCAACCAGGGGAGTCGCGGGTAGAAAATCAAATTAGTCTATCTTCATCATATGTTGCCGCAATGGATCATCGAAAAAAAACGTGACGGACACCAACTCACGGAAAAAGAAATTCGCTCCCTTATTGAAGGATACTCCAACGGCACAATACCCGACTACCAGATGTCAGCATTCGCAATGGCCGTCTATTTCCAGGGCATGACATTCGACGAAACAGCCGTTCTTACAGACGCAATGCTGAAATCCGGCACAATACTCGATACGTCATCAATACCAATGCCCAAAGTAGATAAACATTCAACAGGCGGCGTCGGCGATAAAGTCTCACTCTTGCTGGCCCCGCTTGTGGCATCATGCGGACTCGCCATCCCCATGATCTCCGGGCGCGGACTCGGCATCACCGGCGGAACCCTCGATAAACTGGAATCAATTCCAGGATACCGCACAAACCTTTCTTCTCAGGAATTTATACACGTACTCGAACAGTGCGCATGCTCAATAATAGGCCAAACCAGCGAACTGGCCCCAGTAGATAAAAAACTTTACGCCCTGCGCGATGTTACCGGCACAGTGCCGTCTATCCCGCTTATAGCCGCAAGCATAATGTCAAAAAAACTCGCCGAAGGTATAGATTCACTCGTGCTCGACGTGAAATGCGGTTCCGGAGCATTTATGAAAACACCGCAACACGCCCGTGAATTAGCCGAAACCATCGTGGAAATCGGGCGCCGTATGAATAAGAATATGACCGCAATCATAACAGATATGAACCAGCCACTCGGCCATGCCGTGGGCAATACCGTCGAAATAATAGAAACCGTCAATGCCCTTAATGGAAAATGCCCCGAAGACCTGGCCGTAATTACAGCCGAACTCGGCGCCCGCCTGTGCGTGCTGTCCGGTAAAATTACAAAATACGAGGACGCTGTAAAAACCATGCGAACCCATATCAGCTCCGGCAAAGCTTTCTCAAAACTCTGCGAAATGGTCCATCTGCACGGCGGGAACGTAGAAACCATCAAAAATACATCCCTCCTGCCATCCGCTAACCTGAAACACGAATATCCGTCACCACAAAAAGCATATGTAACCGGAATAGATGCCGATTCGATCGGACGCGCATGCGTCTGTCTCGGAGCTGGCCGTCGGAAAGTGGACGACAACATTGATCACACAGCCGGAATAACAGGCATCGTTAAAACAGGTCAATATATGGAAAAAAACGAGCCGCTCCTGACCTTGCACTCCAACGACAAGGATAAATTGAACGAAGCCCTTAAAATCCTTGAAAAGGCATTCGCATTCTCACCGGAACAGCCGGATCCAACACCTTTAATCATGGAGGTAATATCATGACGCCACGCCAACTCATCGAAAAAGCTTTTTCCATAACAAAAAACGCCTACTGCCCATACTCACATTACCGCGTAGGCGCGGCACTCTTAACCGCGAGCAACGACATATTTGAAGGTGTTAACATGGAAAACGCGTCTTACGGCCTGACCATTTGCGCTGAACGAACCGCATTTTCATCCGCAATCTCCGCCGGACATACGCAATTCAAGGCAATAGCCATCGTCTCCGATTGCCAACCATCATCAACCTGCCCAACACCATTCCCATGCGGCGCATGCCGACAGGTAATGGCCGAATTCTGCCCTGCTGATTTCCCCATATACCTTGCAACAGTTAATAATCTCGACGCATTTGAGGAAACATGCCTGGGCACCCTGTTACCAAATACATTTAAAATGAAAAATGGAGCATAGAAATGACAAAAACATTCGTTCTTGATACTAACGTCCTCCTTCATAACGCCGAAGCCATTGAATCATTCGCAGATAATACAGTCGTTATCCCAATGGCCGTCATAGAAGAACTCGATAACTTCAAAAGCCATAACGATGAACTCGGCCGAAACGCTCGACAGGTAATACGCAGACTCGACGCATTGCGCGTTAAAGGAAGCCTGCGTAAAGGTGTACCTCTGAATAACGGAGGAATACTCAGCATAACATCAATAACAAGAAAACCCGATGAACTGGAACTAGATATAGAAGTGGCAGATAACCGAATTCTCCACGTTGCATACGAATTACATAAAGCAGGCCGCGAAGTAGTGTTCGTAAGCAAGGATATAAACGCACGCCTGAAAGCAGACGCGCTGGGCCTGCGAGTCGTCGATTTTGAAAAGCAAAAAGTTAATTTCGATGAACTATATTCAGGCTATAACGAAATCACCGTGCACGGCAGCATCATAAAAGAACTGCAGGAAAATAAAACAGTAACAGGGATAAAGGTGAAATGTTTCCCAAACCAGTTCGTTATACTCAAGGATGAAACTAACGATCAACACACCGCCATCGGCCGCGTCCTTAATTCCGATACAATCCAACTGCTCCCCAGTAAACATGAACGCGTCTGGAATGTACGCCCGCAAAATAGAGAACAAAGAATGGCGATACAGCTTCTGCTGGATCCGGCCATTCAAATAGTCACCCTCGTCGGACAAGCAGGTACGGGTAAAACATTGCTGGCTCTCGCCGCGGGCCTGCAGACAACCATAAGGGACCGGAAATACGATCACGTACTCGTCTCACGCCCCATCATTCCCATGGGGAACGATATCGGATTCCTGCCGGGAGGAAAGGAAGAGAAACTGTCCCATTGGATGCAACCCATCTTCGATAACCTCGCCTACCTGCTCAGAGACGGCGCCGACAGCGCCGAAGGCAAAAGGAAATCAAAAGATACCGTTCAGGATAGAATCGAAAACCTGATAAAAGATAAAACCATGACGCTGGAAGCCCTTACATATATAAGGGGCCGCTCTATACCAGGTCAGTACGTGATAATCGACGAAGCACAAAACCTGACTCCTCACGAAATAAAAACCGTTATCACAAGAGCGGGAGATGGAACAAAAATGGTCCTCACCGGAGATCCATACCAAATCGATAATCCATACCTCGACGCGTCAAGCAACGGCTTAACGTACGCCGCAGAACGACTTAAGGAAAACGCCATTCATGGACATGTCACTCTGACCACCAGCGAAAGAAGCACACTCGCCGCCATTGCCGCAAAATACCTCTAGCGTGCATTATTCATGAAGAATCTACCGCGAGCGTGTGTAGGTTGCGAAACTTCATGAATAATTCAGGCTAGAGCAGTTTCATAAATACTGTCAAAAAATCTCCTCCTGCTCTCACACACGTTCAACGATTCAAAATCGTAAACAGTGGCCTCAACATCAGTAGAATCCTGCTATGATAAAAATAAACGCATAACCCAACGCCAACCAGCGCACCCCAGTCAATAGCCGTTATAATATGCTTGTGATGCATAACTAACGCCTTCTGCCGATCATGCCACATTTCACGATCCCTGATCAGATCCGATAATACTGACATCACAATCACCTCCTCAGGTTCACTAACCACTCTAATACCCACATTCTATATGAGCATAAAGCATACCTTAATGAGCCATATGCCATGTTTCCTCGGAAAAATGACATCTGAATATCTTGAGTTTATCAGAAATGATAAAAACCCAAAATCTATTGTGTTTTTCGCTAAATATCAACCTTGCCACTATACCCGTTGCCTTTTTCATGACCCGGCATACCAGCTTGAAAAGTTCCGTCAAACATTCTGCCCCATCTTTGAGTTAATCAACGTTTTATCAACAACTTACAGCGAAATGGTCTTTCTCCCCCTTTCCCACACTTGGTCATTGGATTTGGTTATTGGATATTGGACATTCAATTCTCTTTAATAATGAAACTGTATGAACATACCGTGAATTGGCGCTTTGTTGAGAAGAACGGTAAATCCTTCGCACAGCAGGTCTCTCGTGAAATATTCCGATTAGAGCGAAGAGTCTACCCGACCGCCTTTACCATGAAATTCCACATTCCTGATCAGGTACTCCTCATCAAAAGGCTTAATAAGATAGCCGGAAGCGCCTAACTCAAACATCTTATCAATTACATGCCGGTTAACATACGCCGTAATAAGCAATACCTTGGTTTCACGAGGTAACTTAGCATTCTTCATGAACCATATACCATCATTCTCCGGCATTTTATAATCAACAAGAATAAAATCATAGACAACTCCGGCCACCATCTCAACTGCTTGCTTGGCATTGTCACAACATTCCACTTCATACTCATGCTCGGCCAGCATATTACTCAACGCTTCCAGCACGGTACTGTCGTCATCTAATATAAGTATTTTAACGCCCTTCTTTTCCATTAGCCACACCTCACAAGAGTCAAATGCTCACCCTCATCTCTGTAAAATAAATCTGGATTCTTTATACAGAAAGAATGCTGATTGCTGCATTGTGCCTCGAATGCGCGTCACAATCAATATATAATTAACCATCTTTACTTTTGCGCTTGAAAGGCCGCCCTTAAAGGTCCAACATGCCCTAACCCGCATATTTCATGAAGAATCGCATGCGTGAGGGATAAGAAGTTGTAAAACAATGGCTTTGTGTAGTAGTAGAAGATTATTTGGCAAATACAGTTTGTAATAAGGTTTCAGAAGAGAAAAGATGCATACAATTCTTCACCAGAGGCGAGCCCGGAGCGCGTAATCGCCTGCGTTATGCGGCATTCGGCATAGTTGACTATAGCCGAACACCGCATGCCTTGGAGCTTGCGCACTCTGAACTCGTGAGATAAGCGGGCTGAGGAGCTGTTCTTCCTGCAGAAAAAATCGTGAAAACAACAAAATTTCAACGAAAAAATAGAAAAAGAACGGGAACACAAGCCCCAGATCTTAATGATAACAATATCACCGGTATCGTCGAAAATATCATATTCCGCTCAGAAGAAACCGGCTATACCGTCTGCTCAATAAAAATAGAAGGCCGACAAGATCCAACAACCGTAGTCGGTAAATGCCCCGCAATATGGCTCGGCGAAACATTAACCGCAAAAGGAATCTGGAATAGACACTCTCAACACGGTTACCAGTTTCAGGCCGATTTAATAACATGTATTCCACCAACCTCAATCAAAGGCATAGAAAGATACCTGGCAAGCGGAATGATAAGAGGCATAGGTAAGATAAACGCCAAACGGCTCGTTGAAGCATTCGGCGCCGACACCCTCAGAATAATAGAAAGAGAATCAAAAAAACTGGAGGCAGTCGAAGGCATCGGACCAATAAGACGACAAAGAATCAGAGATTCATGGAAAGAACAGCAGGGCGTCCGTGATATCATGATATTCCTTCAGGGACACGGCATCGGCAACGCACAATCCGTTAGAATATTTCGTCACTACGGTGACAATGCAATAACATTTATACGCACCAATCCATATAAGCTCTGCGAGGATATCTGGGGCATCGGATTCAAAACTGCCGATAAGATAGCCGTGAGTGTCGGCATACAGCCAACATCGGATATTCGCGCCCGCGCCGGAATCGTATACGTTCTCCGCACCATCACGGAGGAAGGTCATTGCTTCTGCCCCGCGCCCGAACTGATACTGCAGGCAACAGCATTACTCGACATACCAGCAGAAATCCTGGCCGAAGCACTTAATGAGGAAATCAAACGCGGAACTCTTATTAAAGAAACAGATAACATCTATATAACAGAGATACATAAAGCCGAGGTCGGCGTAACACAAAAAATCAGGCGCCTGCTATCCACTCCTTCAGGATTCACGCCCATCAATGCGGAAAAAGCCGTGATGTGGGCTCAGAAAAATATGCACCTCACCTTCTCACCCATGCAGGTCAAAGCCCTCCAATCCGCCATGCTGGAAAAAGCCTGTATTATAACAGGCGGACCAGGCGTAGGAAAAACAACTATTATCAAAGCTCTTGTAGATGTCTTTAAAGCAAGGAAGCTCATCATACACCTCGCCGCACCCACCGGTAGAGCAGCAAAACGAATGAGCGAAACCACCAGCCATGAGGCAAAAACCATCCACCGCATGCTCAAGTACCTGCCAAATACCGGACGATTCGAACATGGATCAAATAACACGCTGAAAGGCGACGTGTTCATTATCGATGAAATGTCCATGGTAAATATTTCACTGCTTAACGACCTCCTCTCAGCAATTCCCGATAAAGCTCTATTGATTATGGTCGGAGATGCCGACCAGTTGCCAAGTATCGGGCCAGGCAATACACTCTGCGATCTCATAAATTCAAATGCAATCGTATCCAAGAAATTGGACACCATCTTCCGCCAGAAGTCAGGCGGATTGATCGTTCAGAACGCGCATCACGTTAATAACGGAGAGCCGCTGGAACAAGTGAACGACGAAGATTCCGATTTCTACTTCCTGCCCGCCAATGAGCCCGATCAGGTCATACAGAAAATGATCAGCCTGATTGCCGAACGTATCCCCGAAAAGTTCGGATTTAACCCAATGACCGATATCCAGGTCCTTACACCTATGCGCAAAAATCAGCTTGGCGCCGACAACCTCAATGCCGTCCTGCAGGAAGCCATCAACCCGGTCGGCGACGAAATAAGCCGGTTCGGCAGACTATACCGAATACGCGACCGTGTCATGCAAATCAAAAACAACTACGATAAGGACATCTTCAACGGAGATATAGGCCACATCTCGCGAATAGATACTGTCGATCAGGAAATTATCGTCGAAATGGATGGACGCCCGATCAAATACAAATTCCATGAATTAGATGAGCTTATTCATGCATACGCCTGCTCAATCCATAAATCACAAGGTAACGAATACCCGGCCGTCATAATCCTGTTGGCAACACAGCATTTTAAACTGCTTCAGCGCAACCTCCTCTATACAGCCATAACACGTGGCCGTAAACTGGTCTGCCTCATCGGATCTCAAAAAGCAGTATATATCGCTATCAACAACAACAAAATCAGACTCCGCCGTACCAGCCTCCAACAACGCCTGCAAGCCGCCATGCCGGGTCAATAAACAAACGCCAGCCAAATGAGATCATTCACGCGTGAACCGGCGACATGCTACGCCCGCATCCTTGAATAACTGCCTCGCTTGATCCGCAAACTCATACTCGTCTTCGTAAACCACTTCCCTGATCCCGGCATTAACTATCATTTTCGCGCACGTCAAACACGGACTTAACGTGCAGTATAACGTCGTATCGCTAACAGCAATCCCGTAAAACGCGGCCTGCACAATCGCATTCTCCTCAGCATGCGAACAAATACATTCGCCCAACTCCTCGCCCGAAGGCGCGTCGCTCATACAACGGGCGCACCCACCATCACAACAATTCGGCACTCCGCGCGGAGTGCCATTGTAACCCGTGGATATAACCCGCTCTTCTTTGACAATAACCGCCGCTACCTGCCGACGAATACAGTTCCCGCGCTTCTTCACCGCATGTGCTATATCCATGAAATATGTATCCCAGTCCGGACGCTTCATACCCCTCGCTCTCCTGTCCCCCTGATTCAGATCCTCAATAAAACACTCTCCGAATACTCTACAGGGACCCGTATCTCCAAGCAATAGCAATCAATACATCCAAGACCAACAACAAAATATCGCCTTTGCCTTTTTTCCACTCTTTTTATATCGTTACCTAACGTTTATTTTGAAAATATACATTGAGAACTATGCAATATTACTGGGAATATAAAAAACTTCATCTGCTCTATATAATCCTGTTCGCCATGATCCTCTGGGGCAGTGAATACGTCCGCCGCAATCTATGGGAACCAGACGAAGCACGATACGCTTACGTGGCGAACGAAATGAAACAAACCGGCAGCTGGATGATCCTGCGCCGGCACGGTGAATACTATGCCCATAAACCACCACTGATGTTCTGGCTTATTAACCTGTCTTCCCTCCTGACACACGGTGAAATCAACAACATATCAACACGACTGCCCAGCTTGCTGGGCATAATATTAAGCCTGTGGACAACAGCAAGACTAGCGGAACGATGGCATAACCGTAAAACCGCATGGCGATCAATACTCATCCTTTCAACAATATATACATTCTGGCACGAAGGTGGAATGGGCCAGATAGATGCCCTGCTCTGCGGCCTGCAAATGACAGCCCTGTATTTTCTTTTTACCAAAGATGAAAATTCAGCCGAATCCATCCCCCGCGTATTCATTGCTTATATATTTATGGGACTGGCAATCCTGGCAAAAGGACCAGTCGGCATCCTGGTGCCGCTTGGTGTCTATATCAGCTCAATATTGGCCGCAGGCCGAAAACAGGTTTTGAAAGGAACCCATTGGCTCTGGGGTCCATTAGTTTCCCTGACCTTCCCGGCCCTATGGCTCGTCGGAGCATGGCTTCAGGGAGCACACAGCGAATATTTCAACGAATTACTCTTCACACAGAACGTTGAAAGATTCTCCGGCGAACTTGGCCATCCAAGACCATTCTATTACTTTCTTATCTATTTTCCATTGAACCTGATGCCGTGGACCATTTTTCTGCCAGCCGCATATATGGCCATAAGACGATCCCGTCTTGACCTCACTCCGTTTCAACGCCGTCTGACAGCATGGATTCTGTTTGTGATCGTATTCTTCAGCATCCCATCATGCAAACGGGGCCTGTACATCCTGCTGGCTTATCCCGCCGCCAGCATGCTTATAGCCGCAGCCTGGGATAATATAAGCATTAAATGGGCCAAGATCACCGCCTATACCTCAATAGGCCTGCTCAGCATATTGGGTATAGCTACACTCGCCGCCTCCTTCTCGAAAGAATTGCCGATAAGCAGATTGATCGTACTGCCAATGACGTTCATTCTGCTTGCAGGCGCTTTTACCTTATATACGATTTTTAAAAAAACCAGATTGTCTTCCGCATGGTTCTATTGCTTTGTCGGCATACTTCTTGTTAATCAACTCTATGCAGCAAATATCGTCTTCCACGCGTTTAACCCCATTAAAACACCAGTCGAACTCGCACAGGCCGCCAGAACAAGACTTGAACCCGGCCAGAAACTTCTGCTGTACCAGATTCAAGGAGAGATTCTCGCTCTGTATTGCGATACATCAGGCGTCATGCTCAATGACCCGCAACAGCTTATCGAACAAATCAACCAACAACAAAAAGGCATTGTCGTTTTCAGGCAACATGCCTATTACGAACTTCCCGTTGAGATCAGGGTAACTCTCGCGCCTCATACTTTCAATATGGGAAATAAAGAACTGATATGGTGCGAATTTAACACCTTGAAACAGTTATGAACCTCCCCAAAACAATAAAAGATAAACTGCGAGCCCTGCCGAATAAACCGGGCTGTTACATAATGCGCGACCGTCATGGTCAGATTATATACGTCGGCAAAGCCGTTTCGCTCAAAAAACGCGTGCAGTCCTACTTCCGCAACGCATCGCTCAGAAGCGCGTCACCAAAAGATCGGAGCCTGATAAAAAGCATCAATGATATTGACCATATCGTCGTCCGAAACGAAGCCGAAGCTCTTCTCACTGAAGGCAAACTCATTAAGGAATACAAACCTCGTTACAACGTCAGCTTCCGGGACGATAAGCGATTCCTCCTCCTCAATACCGACCCCAACCAGCCGTTCCCAACACTTAAACCATGCCGCATCAGACGTAACGATAATACACTTTATTTCGGACCATACGCTTCATCCACATCGGCAAGAACCGCACTTGATTTCGTGGAGAAAACATTCGGGCTGAGAAAATGCTCACCGCGCCTGCCCAACCAGAAAACTCATGCCCACTGTATTAATGATATCGTGCGATATTGCTCAGCTCCCTGTATGGGTAACGTTACCAGAAAGAAATATCACGAACTGCTCGCCGAAGCATGCGCCTTCCTCGGTGGAAAACGACCGGAATACCTGAACGCACTCGCCGAAGAAATGCAGACAGCCTCAAAAAACCTGGACTATGAAAAAGCAACATCCATTCGGGACACCCTTTTCCTTATACGCGAAGCCGTCAAACAAAACATCAGAATCAGATCAACACCAGCAATGAAAAAGGAATCCGCAGAGACAGGCATGAAACAACTGAAACATATCCTGCGCCTGAAGAAAACACCACGCTCAATCGAAGCCTACGATATCTCAAACATTTCAGGCACATACGCGGTGGCAGGCATGGTATGTTTCGTCAATGGGGTGTCGCGTAAAAATAGATATAGACGATTCAAAATCAAAACGGCAAAAACCAACGACGACCCGGCAATGATAGCAGAAGTTGTACGAAGACGCTTCAGTGATCCGGAAGCCCGGCATCCCGACCTCATCCTGATTGATGGCGGAATAACCCAATTGAAAGCCGCACGCAAAGAATTGTCCGCCCTTAACCTGCGCGTTCCGTCGGCCGGACTCGCAAAACGTTATGAAGAACTTTACCAACAGGAAACCGGCAGACCTTTGCGCTTGGCCAGCGATTCACCCGCTCTCAAACTCCTGCAACAGCTTCGTGATGAAGCTCATCGATTCGCCATCACGTATCATCGCAATATCCGCAGTATCCGAATCAGGGAATCACTCCTTGATGAAATACCCGGTATAGGAGAAAAACGGAAATTACAGCTTCTTGCCCGCTTCGGAACCGTGCGGCGTGTCGCCAAAGCAACGGAAGAAGAACTGTCGGACATTCCCGGATTTAACAGGAAAATTGCAGAAACGATCAAAAAACACCTTAACCCGTTTGTTTCACGAGTCCAGGCCAATCAAGGCCAAGGCATTGAGAATGAAGCTGTATGAATATACCGCGAATCCTCAATAACGCCGGCTTTGGCAGGCATGGATTCGCCTTTGGTGAAGAATTGCATGCATCTTTTCTTTCCGGAAACCATGTTACAAACTGTATTTGCCAAATAACCTCTAGCTACTGCGCAAGGCCATTATTTTACAACTTCTTATCCCGCACGCATGCAATTCTTCATGAAATATACGGGTTAATCAGATAAGTTAACTTGCACTGTGCTCCCTCTTAATTGTACATCTGTAATATGCGTATTCTCATAATAAAAATGAGCTCACTCGGCGATCTCTTTCACGCCTTGCCGACTGTACATGCTTTGAAAATCGCCTATAACGCTGACATAGACTGGGTTGCGTACAATGAATACCAGGAGCTTATACGCTGTTTCACAGATGTCAACAGAGTCATACCTTTTCCACGTCGAACATTCCCGCACGACTTGAACCCATTTCTCTCTGAACTCCGATTATACCAATACGACACTATAATAGATCTGCAAGGTCTCCTGAAAAGCGCGATAACAGCCCGACTCGCACGCGGCAGAAAACGAATCGGACCTTCATTCCACAGGGAAGGATCACGCCTGTTCTATTCTGCCATAGCCAGCAAACGCGATAAAAACAGACACGCTGTCGAAGAAAATCTCGATATAATCAATTATCTCGGCCTCCCAAAAGTTGAAACAGCATTTCCAGTTGAATTTCCCAAAATCAATCTGACTGAAAAAAAACCACGTATAGCAATATTGCCGTCTTCCCGATGGCAAACTAAAAACTGGCCTGCAGAAAACTTTATCTCGCTCTGTCAACAACTCAAAAAAGAACGCGATGCTTCTTTGTTCCTTATAGGCGGACATGACGATATTGCTCTTTGCGACAAAATAGCCGCCTCAGTCGGTTCCGGAATCGTCAATATGGCTGGAAAACATACATTAATTAATACCGGATCACTATTGAAGGAAATGGATCTTCTTATAGCCAACGACTCGGGTCCCATCCATATGGCCGCCGCCACGGGAACACCAGTACTGGCCCTTTTCGGACCAACCGACCCGCGAAGAACAGGCCCCTACGGCAGTCAACACCGCATTATCCAGATCCCTGTCTCCTGCAGTCCATGCTTTTCCAGATCATGCAAACTGACAGATGTGTCATGCATGTCGGACATCACGCCGGAAATGGTCAAGCAGGCCGCCATGGAAATGCTGGGCACAGTTTAGCCCGCTTATTACATGAGTTTGGCGAACATTGCATAATGCTCGTACAATGTTCGGGTTAAACGGAATGATTCTATTTTTTCTTTATGCCAAGTTTTACAAAGGCTTGATTGAGCCAGCCGGACCAGAAAGATCTCGGCACTATGCGATATAAGGCTCTTTGTAGATTCTCAAATGATTGATATCGCTCTTTAGCCTCTCGCCTGATCATCTTTTCAACAATCTTGACAAGTTCCGGCCTGTGCAGATTCTTCAATCCACTCGGAACCGACATGCGAAGACCATGAACATGTTTCTCAGTAATCGCTTCCTCGGAAACAGAGGACTTGATGAATTTATCACCTGTAAGCATTTCGAACATAAGCATGCCTAATGAATATATCTCACTCCACGGCCCCTCAGAATCACACTGCAACCGCTCCGGCGGCATATAATGAGCCGATCCATCAACAAAGTCCGCTTCAACATGAACCGAAACCTTTCCGCGCGGCTGACAAAGCCCGAAATCCACAAGAACAGGTCGGCCGTTTTCCTGGATCATGATATTTTCAGGCTTGATGTCACGATACAGGAACCCCTTGCTGTAAATATGAAGCTCCGCCGTAATCAGGTCTGACAAAATCCGAACAGCTTCCAATTCCGGAATACGCCCCTTTTGCGCTATCTTTTCGTCAAGCCGCTGACCTTCAACAAACTTCATCGCGCAATAATATTCATTATCCGTGTTGCCGTGTGCCAGCAAACGAACAATATGCCGATGACGGCCAATAGACGCCAGCGCGCTGACCTCCCTCTTGTACGCCTCTATACCCTCAGAATCATCAAGTTTATCTCGACGCAGAACCTTCACCGCGCACAGCCGAAACCTGTTTTTTTCGAACGCCTTGTAAACACTGCTTACGCCTCCGCCTCCTGCAGGCTCGTATAACCAAAAGCGTCCCAGATAGAATGGAACAAAATTACTCGTACCACACCACAAACATGTAACAAAAAACGATTTCGGCCTGACACGCCCGTGCGTATCCCTGATGATCTTTTTCCCGCATGAATCACACGTCATCAAACCACTGCGAAAAAGCAGAAACTTCCTGCCAACCTTTATTGTCTCCAGCAAATTCATTAAACTACCCCTGCATTTATGAAAATGAAAAACAGTAACACCGTATGAAGAACCCCCTCACGCCTGTAAAATTCCATTACAACGTGTGTACCAATAGACCGGATCTCAATTTGGGTTCAAACCATGTGCTCTTGGGCGGCATACACTTGTCCGCGTCAGCAATTGCCATCATCTGATCAACCGTAGTTGGATACATCGAAAACGCTACGGCGGCGCTACCGGAATCCACTCGCCTTACCAACTCGTCCGTTCCCCGAATCCCGCCAATAAAATCAATCCTCTTGTCAGTGCGAGGATCCTGTATCCCGAGAATAGGGGCAAATAACCGATCCTGCAGCACACTCACATCAAGTTCATTAACCGGATCATCATCACGTACCACAGGCCAACTCAATCCGTACCAGATCCCTCCAAGATACATACTGACACTCCGCGGAGCACACGGTACTTCAGCAACATTATCCTTTACGTCAAAATGCTTCTTCAATGCCTTCAAAAAATCCTGCTCCGTCCTTCCGTTTAAATCCGATATACAACGATTGTAAGGCAATATCTTCAATTGGCTTGCCGGAAAACTGACCGACAAAAACCAATTGTATTCCTCTTCCCCTGTATGTCCGCTGTTGGATTCCTTCAATTCAATTCCAGCCCTGACAGCCGCCGCCGCGCGATGATGACCATCAGCCACATAAGAACAAGGTACCTCCTCAAATGCCGCGATCAAGTCAGAACCGCCCGGTACACGCCATACCGTATGAACAATTCCGTCCGGTGCCGTAAAATCAAAAAACGGAACCCCTCCCTCCACCAAGGCAACAATATCATCAATCACTGAATCATCACGATAAGTCAAAAATACAGGCCCGGTATTGGCTTTCAGCGTTTTTACGTGTCTCGTGCGATCGTCCTCCTTGTCCGCACGCGTCTTTTCATGCCGTTTGATAAGATTGTTTTCATAATCCGTTATGTGCGAACAAGCAACTATCCCGCGTTGGACATGATTACCCATTTTCTGACGGTATACGTAAATACATGAACATTCGTCACGAATAAGAATGCCCTTCTTTTGAAATGCCGCGAAATTTTCCGCCGCCTTCGCGTATACCGCGTCCGCGTGAATATCAACATCATCAGGCAAATCAACTTCCGGACGGGAAATCCGCAAAAAACTATACTCATTACCCTGAGCCAGCGCCTTGGCTTCCGCGGCACTCACTGTATCGTATGGAACCGCGGCCACACGATCAACATTCTCTGCCAGCGGATGCAGCGCTTCAAAAGCCTTAATTCTCATGTCCCCCTCTTCCCCTTTCAACCAAGATGCTTCGAAAGCATGACTAAATCAAAATCACCTAATTCCAGAATGTCGTCCTGCTCAAATCCGTTTCTAAGACACAATTGCAGTGCATTCTGCATTCTGTCCGAGCCCCTGAACTGCACCGTCCGATATCCATTATCCAAACAAAACTTCGTCGCCTCGGCCAACAGCTCCGCGCCATACCCCTTGCCTCTGTAATCTTTATGCACAAAAATACGTCTCAATAATGCCGAATCATCATCTTCTTCCTTTATCGCGACAGTGCCGACTATCTTTCCGTCTTCCTCCGCCACTAGAAACGTTTCTCTTTTCCCGCCATAATGCGCCACAATATCATCAAGATCATTATATGCATACGCCGTGCTCTCAGCCGTAAACTCACCATGCATTATACCATCAATAAGACTCTTTACCTCTTCAGTCTCACCAGCCTTGATTTTTCTTATCTTGATCATAATAAACTCAGCTCATGCATATTGCAGATAATTACAATGATACCCCGTTTTCTGCTATAGTTACAACCATTTATTGCCCGACACCGTCCATTTTAATCAATGTTTACTTTTTCAGAATACTATTGAAAACTTAAGAACATTGAATCAATATTCATCTTGATTACACCTAACCCGGAAAAAGAAGGACAAGATCATGAAAATATGCTTGGACCCAAAAACAACACCGTCGGAATTGCGGTCCATCTTCAAAACATTGAGTGGACATTACCCCATAACTCAGGGCAAACACTCCGGTACGAACGTGTCATTTCAAAGGGCCCCCGAAATCGGACTCTGCGAAGTACGTCTGCGCGGAACATCAGCCGAGGTACGTTACTCAACCCCTGCTCAAGCGGCACGCGCTGTCGGCGCCCTGCTTAGCGGTATTGTGAAAAATAATTCCACCTACCGTGAACACACACCCTTTACCACGCTTGGAATCATGCTTGATTGTTCACGTAACGCCGTCATCACAACAGGCCATATAAAACTATGGATGCGACGGCTGGCGCTCCTGGGATACAACATGATAATGCTTTACACCGAAGATACTTACGAACTGCCCGGCGAACCTTATTTCGGATACCAGCGCGGCGCCTATACCGAAAAAGAACTGAAAGATATTGATGCGTATGCCGCGAAGCTGAACATCGAAATCATCCCCTGCATACAGACGCTCGGCCATCTTGAAAAAATACTCCGCCACGGGACATACGGTTCCATTAGAGACACTTCAAGCGTTATGCTGGTCGGCGAAAAGAAAACTTACGAACTCATTGACAAAATGATAGGCCACTGGAAAAAGATCTGCCGTACAGACCGCATTCATATCGGCATGGACGAGACACATGATATAGGACGAGGCCGATATCTCGACCTGAACGGCTATCGGGACGGTTTCAGCCTGTTCAACGAACACCTGGCCCGTGTCGTTAAAATATGCAAGAAACATAAATTAAAACCCATGATATGGTCGGACATGTATTTCAGGCTCGGCTCAAAAACCATGGACTATTACGACACCAAAACCGTGATTCCCAAAACAGTAGTCAAAAAAATCCCAAAGGAAGCTGAACTCGTTTATTGGGATTATTATCACGATAACAAGGAATTTTATCTGAAATGGATTGAACGGCACCGCAAGATGAACAAAGAACCGCTTGTCGGATCGGGAATATGGACTTGGTCTAAATACTGGTATGACCATACCATGACCAAAAATACCGCAGGCCCATGCATAGAAGCATGTTATGAAGCCAAAATAAAAGAACTCTTCTTCACGCAATGGGGCGATGATGGCGCTTATTGCGACCATGATTCCGCGTTTGCCGGCATGGTCTATTGCGCAGATAAATCATATGGAACCAAAACACCTGAAAAAACTAGACTGGAAAAACGTTTCGGCTCAATTTGCGGAGGAAGCTACGCTTCGCATGTACTCGCAAGCAAGATCCACGGCGGCATAAAACAAATACAGCCATCCATGTGGGACGATCCTTTGTTTGACACAACATTCCGCAATCAAACGGGCAACAACCCGAAACAAATGGCCGCAATCGCAAAAGAATTCAATACGCTCGCAAATAAGCTTAAGAAAGTAACCCACGACCGCGCTACAGGCGATTTAAGATACGCCTATCACGTCGCACGCGCGTTTGCCGACCGTTACGCGTTCTCCGCAAGCCTGTATGCCGCTTACACTAGAAAAGACAAAAAAGCTCTTCGCCTGATCGCAAAAAAGGTACCGGCCATGATAAAGAGCATCGCGAACATGGAAAGCTCCTTCCGGACAATGTGGCTGAATCACAACAAGCCGCAAGGCCTCGAAACAATTCAAGCCCGTTTCGGCATGCTGAACGCGCGCTACCACGAAATAGCACTGCGTCTTGGTGAGTACATCAATGGTACCGTAAAAACAATACCGGAACTGGACTAATACGAACGCCGGATCCCTTTTGAAAATCCCGGCCATCCTGTTATCCCGTCAATATATTCTATTGATTTTCAGACCCGACCCCTGTATCGCCTATCCCGAACATTGCACCAGTTCAGAACGCAGTAGATGCGCGGCGTCGAGAGGGACGGGCAGATCTGTTCTTCATTTCTTACGGCTTGAGCCGGGAGATGCACCAAATTTCCTGCGGAAGGCACGGCAGAAATATGAATAATCACTGTAACCGGCGAGATGACTTATTTCCTTGACGCTCATGTCCGTTGAAATCAGCAAATCCATCGCTTTGTTCATCCTGACATTTTGGAGATATGCGTATGGGCTGACACCTGCATGCTTTCTGAACAACGACGAGTAATTCTACCGGCGGCGATGATGACGGCATATTCAGTATATGACCGTGTTTGCCGATAATGTTTTAAACATGGCATCTTGCCATGTCAGCAGTATGTTTTGACATTGACTTCTTTCTGCCCCGCTGGTAATCCTCCTTTCATGAAGAATTGCGGCATCTCCACGCAGTGCTAAAGGGGCAGTATCTTGGATTTTGCACAAAAAAAAGGAATCCTGGGCATATCTGTAGTAGTTCTGCTTTTCTGCATACTACTTTCTTCATATCTCAACATTTCCAGACAATATCCCTATTATTTTATCTGGGATATGGATCTGATCACTACTATAGACGAAATGCTGATTCAGTCAGGCAAACTCCCGGACCACATCAGTCACCCCGGGGTTGGGATGTACTCGTTCTTGAACATCAGCCAGAAGCTGGCACGTTCCTTCGGCATGATAGGAACTCTTGATCTTCCTGGACTGGAAAGTTCACTCAGCCCATTGCTTGTCATGGCGGAACTGACAGATTTCAACAGGCTTCTTTCACCTTTTATTGTGGCAGCCATTGTCCTGATCTTGTGGCTGATTATGCGTGTTCAATTTAAGATCAGCACTTTGATTAGCAGTTTGACAATTGCTATCATAGGATTCCAGGCTGGCATGTTATATCATTCCAGTATGATTCGTACGGAGCTATACAGCATGTTTTTCTGGTGTTGCGCAGCACTCATGTGGGTCTTTACGGTGAAAAGCGTGTCATTCCTTCGCGGAATCGTTCTGGCGCTACTGTCGGGCATCTTCCTCGGTCTCGCGTATCAAACCAAACTGCAATCTTTTTTCTACGTGGCGGCAATGCCTTTCCTGGGCTTGATTGTGCAGGACTTGAAGAATCACCCTGTTGGTACAGCTCTTTCAAAGCCGCGATGGGGTTGGTGCGCGGTAGCTCTTGGCGTCCTCAACCTTGTGTTGTTCGGAGTCCTGCTTTATTACGCTTATTCCATCACGATCCCTGAAGGAATTCCCACTTTCTCTAAAACACACGAACTGACTACAGTTGCGTATTTTCTCATAACGGCATTGATACTTAAGTTGGGCTGGTTAATCTACTATGTTGTGAAGAAAAAAGGTCCTTCTGTCCTGGGAGTCATGCTGGCGTTGCTGACTCTTCTTTTCTCCGGATTTCTTCTTTCCTTTATTTTCCATCTGACGATGTATTCGGACTTTCTGCAAGGATGTCGTCACTTGTTATACAGCGTAAAGATGCTTTTTATTCGCGGTCGATATTATCACGTCAATACAAAGGAGCTTTTCGGCATTGAGCGTTATCTTCGGATATTTCTGTTGAATCCGCCTATGTTTATTGCAAACTTTTTGCCTTTCTGTCTGCTCGTCCGGGCAGGTTTCAAGAAGAAGTTGCGGGTGAGCCCGCCGCAGGCCATAGGCATCATATCTGTGTACGTCCTCGCTTATGTAAACCTGGCTATGGGAACGCGTTTTATTTTGAGGGATCTGCTGTGGTTGGAGACGATTCTGAATCTTATCACTCTTTATATTGTTTACGCCATGATCTCCGGCTTATTTTTCGATTGCAGCAGAAAGATGAGAATAGGCCTTGTTTGCCTCCTGCTTATGGTAGGTGTCTATAATGTCCGGACCGCGGCTTTTATGCCGCGCCGAATCAATGCCAA
Organism: Verrucomicrobiota bacterium; assembly: GCA_032123435.1. Taxonomy (GTDB): domain Bacteria; phylum Verrucomicrobiota; class Kiritimatiellia; order UBA8416; family JAQBFJ01; genus JAQBFJ01. The sequence goes on along the minus strand of JAQBFJ010000031.1, from coordinate 4,416 downwards.
TTACAATCTGTACGGCTGGCGACAGGACAGGTGGTTTCGGCAAGTATACGGAAGGAATCATCTTCTTTATATGGAAGTTATGAACGCGCGTTATCCATCATCACGCATGAGGAATATGGCACAGCAATATGCGCCTTACCATCAAGTAATTAAGCGCATTGTTTCTTTTGTCTTTCCCAATCAGAATGTGACGCTTGAGCATGTCGGAATTGCGAGCGTTGATGCGCGCGTCAGCACACTGGACGATAGGCGGATAAGTTATCTATCGAAAGAGCTGGATGGCGGAATTATTGTCGACAACGTTGCGGTGCCGACTTTGGCAGGCGCCACGCCCAATGCGAAATATGTACTGAAGAAAAGTGAATACCTTGATAAATTTGTTGCCGGCAAAAGTGATGCTATCAGCGTCCTGCCGCGTGGAGATTTGTCTGTATACTTCGTGTTCCCGGACTATCAAAAGGAAACAGTACTTAAAATATGGGGAAACGGCGCAGTCTTATCAAAATCAACGGTGAACCTGAAGGTAGCCAACGAAGAAGTTGTCTGTAGTGCCGTGCTGATCAGTTCTTACGGAGAACTGCCTGTGAAAGAATTCGGGCAGAACGCGTTTTTTATAATAAAACCGCATTTTCTCGGGCCTCTTGAAATGTAGGCATGCAGACCAATCCTGAAAGAGGTGTCCGTCCTCGTATTTAGGCATTTACCTGCTGACCTGGTTTTTCAGCCGGATCAGATTCTTATTCTTTGCTGATTCTATTCTTTCAACATATCTACTTATATTGGATGGGTAGAAGCTTTATAAGCCTCTTTACCTGTGCATCCGTAATCATCCATCACCCCTCCTTTCCTAAGAAAAAGAGGGTAATTACTTCCGCTCCATACGGGAATTCTAATTGTCGTTAATCGGGAATTCTAATTGTCGCTGATCAATTGTACTGCTCAACACGATCCGATAACCGCTCAATAAAACGCTCTCTATCCCCATCGTCTCGAAACAACTCACTCCGTGCATCACCAAGCATCCTTGATGTTACATGATAAATAGCTCCAGGAAATTCAATTCTAAGATGTCGCGTCATTTCTTAGCTTTATACTTATGTAAAGTATTATTTCGAGGGCTGTGTCCCTGGGCTTTTCAACCTGCCAATTTCCCAATAACTTATCAATAGATGGATTCTTATATAGTACTGGAGCGCAAAGAACCATCCTGACAGGCTACAGGAATGTTTTCTTTTCTTGCAACGATCACAAAGCACTCAGAAAGATACCTATTCTCATCTGTAGTCAACCGCATCCCTGCTGCCTGCTGATGATTCTCAACCCGGCCGGCAGAACCTGAGTTCTGGTTATATGCCTCTGTAATCCGAAAGAACCGACCTATACGCTCACAAGCAGACTCATAGGTGTAATCTCGGACATGATAAGGGTGATCTTCACAACCCCAGTTATTAGGCGTGGACACTATGCAGATGCCGCCTACTCGGAGAACACGATGCAACTCACTCAAGGCCCTTAGATCATCTTCAATATGCTCCAATGTCTCAAAAGATGTTACTACATCAAACATTCCTTCACGAAAAGGTAGATTCATGATATCGCCATTCAGAAACCTGACCTTCCCTGATCCATATCTATTCGTCGAATATCTAACAGCCCCGGGATCAAACTCAACGCCATAGACAAGTTTTACCTCACCTTCTCTATACAGAATATCCGCTCCATACCCGGTGCCAGACGCCACATCAAGCACATTGGCCTCTCTTGTGTAATTTGTAGCAAACCGGTATCTGGCGGAATGAAATTCAGCCCTTACAGAATCAAATATATCTGTTCGACCTGCATCCATCCGTTCCTGGGCATTGGCTCTGAGCCATACGTCATCACTACTACTAGCCATCGCTTCCAGTTTCTGCAAGACTGGTCTATGCCAAACGTTTCTAACCTTGATAAATATTTTATTAAATAAGCTCATTATTTGGGCCAGACAGTTATGGAGAACCAATGGCAGGCGCTTGTTCTTCTGAATCTTTTTGCCTAATGGCTCAATAACAGCCGCGCTGACATGGCCACATCCACTCCTAATGGATACGCCCCTCGCCATGATCAGACATTTAGCACAGTCGCCCCCATTCAGCAAGCCTCAATTGGGAATCTTCGAGACGTCGCGGCAAGTTTTAACACACCCATAGCTAGGCATAAATGCATGATCGTCTGCGACGATCATTATACAACCTTTCACATGGAAGAACTGATGATCATTATTAGTGAACCGGCACGCAGTCCCATGCGCATCGATAAAGATAACTCCAGAACACTTCAGGTGCTCTCAACTGCCCGTCGCCGTCGCGTGCCTTGAGCTTGATCCTTAGAAACCTCCCTTTTTACTGCGCACATTTATTGCTTGTGAGCTGAACGTTCATCAGTGTAAGCTATTTCCGTCCCGTATAACTTGGACAAATGGACAAACCCCGAGACCAACGGACGCTGTCGGGCGTCCCATAGGGCAAAACAACTAAAGAAGTATTGAGAGAACTCAGGATAGGATTTAACAATATATTTCCTTTCACAATATTCCAGACAGAACCGCTAATCATCCATATAAGGAATAAAATGACAAATTATTCGACCCAACATGAGCTTGCCGACATTTATCTTCATAGTTTTGATACTAACAAAATCAACCGATCAATTGTCTTAGATCTTGGCTGTGGAGATGGATATGCAGCAACAAGATTTTTGAATCTCGGAGCTTTGAAAGTTTTTGCATTGGATAAAGTATTAAAGGATGACAATTTATTAATGAAAGATAGAATAATATATTTCAAAGATATAGAAGAATACAAAAATATGAAATATGATATAATTTGGAACCACCATGTGATTGAACATGTTGCTAATCCAATCGAGTTTTTAAAAATGATTTATGACTATTTAAACGATGATGGAGAATTATGGATAGCATGTCCTAATATGCAGGATCATAATGTATTTTCACTAGGACACATTCATAATTATTTACTTCCTAATTTAATGGAACAGATGAAAAGAGCTGGATTTAAAATCAACTCAGCATCTTGGTGGTTCCATGGGGGTCAATTAAGAATTAGAGTTTCTAAATCTTGTATTAATCCTTTATGGCCAAAACCATGTCAGGATCTACTAGATTCAACAGGAAGAATAGATACTGATAAATTACCTGAAAAATGGAATTGGTAGCGATAACTACAAAAAAAGAAAATGCGTGACAGGGGCGAATATAGGGGTCACGTCCCGACATTCGACATTTGAGCCATACACCGTTGAACGAGAGATCGCAAAGGCATTATTGTCTATCATCCCCATCCTTATTTTCAATGCAACACCCATTTGTCGGTTGTCGGGACGTGACCCCTCTTTGCCTTTTTGTTGTTAATGGCTTTCCCATTCGGCAAATTCCTGGGGTGTGGCGATATGGAATTGCTCAAATAGTCGCTGGTTTGAACGATGGAAATTTTTGACAATTCCACGCCTCTCGCGAGGCGTGAACGAAAAAAGGCCCTCTTGCCCATGGGTGCCTAGTGTTTCTCTGTTCTGGATCACAAAGTCTCTCACTAGCCTAAGTTTTTTGCCAGAGTAATGTTTGTTGGCAATTCGCAGTAGTTCAAGGGCGTGTCCAGTAATTCCAACGTTATCACGACTGGTCGTGATGTTTATGGGAATGTTGCGGATACCTAGAATGGAGAGGAATTCGCGAAAGAAATCGGGTTGGTCAGCTACTGTCTCGTATGGCCTCACTATCACTTCTGCCTGTGGAAACGCACTTCTATAGTAGTTAATGTTTCTGTACCAGTTGAGGTGGCTGATCGAGTATTCGTGAGCCCGATAGAACTCCTTAAAGGTTAGGGATGTCTTGCCGAGTCGGACGGCCTGACGATAGATAGATTCGTAGGCGTAATCTTGTCTGCGAAAGAAAACTATGAACGTTATGCTTTCAATATTCTCAAAAAGCTGTTGAGCTATGTTTGCCTTCTCTCGCCATGATGCAAAATTGGATGTCATCAATTCTGAGGAAAGGATGATGCTTTCGGCTTGTTGAGCGTTGAACCATTCTTGGAATCTTGTTCTGCTGGCCGTAATAGCGTTCTGTAGATGTCCTTGAGGATCGGCATAAGCAAGCCGTAGGGGCGTCATGAGATAATCCAGATCCTTATGAATGATCGCAGCAGCGAATCCTTTTTTTGTTAGATAGTCGCTGTGACAGGTGAGGGAATTCTGTATTGTTGTCGATCCCGTCTTGTGCGCACCAATATGTAGGAACAACTTCTTCATGTGATAATCCTAATCATAATCATAATTGCCCATCTTGTAAAATGATTTAAGGACACCCATACTCTACGAATTCCACATTCTTGCATCTACCTGTATAACTCGGATAGG
>JAQBFJ010000030.1:0-3257 GCA_032123435.1 Verrucomicrobiota bacterium | reverse complement strand
TTAAGAAATCGCGCGATAGCGGCGATAGCGTCAACCGGAACATACCCACAGGCATCCTGAACATCCTGCAGGACGGGAATAAGTTCACTTTCCACGCCTTTATATCGGTCGAAAACGCGTTCCAGTTGTTGTTCAAGATTTTTTCCTTCCAGATGCCTGCTCATGCGCTGTCCTTTTTTTCTGACGTCAACAACCCCGTGTAATATAAGAGAACCACCCCGTAGCGCAAGCTATTATTTCCCTTCGTTCATACACGAGGATTATTGATGTAACTTTCTTTCGTTAACCTCTTCACACTTGCATCATTGCCTTTCTTATGGTTGGATATGTCGGTTGTGACATATCGCTTTCACGCGAAAGGAAATATGAACAAGACATCAACAAAATTGCAGCCAAGATTCAAAATGTGGTTGTCCGGCATGGAACATGAAGGTGCTTTCGGAGACGGCAAATGGCGCCTTCTTCAGGCTATTGACCGGGAAGGATCTTTGTACGCCGCGGCAGAAACCATGAATATCAGTTATCGCAAAGCATGGGGCGACATAAACAAAGCAGAACGATCCCTCGGCATCCTGTTGGTCAATAGACAACGCGGCGGACGACGCGGCGGCTCAACCACATTGACGAAAGCCGGAAAACAATGGGTGGAAGCTTACACCCTGATGCGAACAGACGTCGAACACGCCGTCAATACCGCTTACAAGAAACATCTTAATAGTATTTCACCATGAAATTAAGACTGGATAGAAGAAAAGATTGCGTATGACAAGACTTTGGCTGATGCCAATAATCGTTATGACATTACTCGCCCTCCCCTCGCTCAACGCGAACGGAACAGAGGAAACTCTCAGACTCACAACAACCACAAGCACTTATGAAACAGGACTGCTGGACTATATTCTGCCGCCGTTCGAAAAGAAACATAACGCCAAAGTTCATATCGTTTCGGTCGGTACCGGCAAGGCAATCCATATAGCCATGAACGGTGATGCCGACGTTATTCTTGTTCACGCGAGAGAAGCGGAAGATAAATTCGTTCAGGACGGATACGGAGTCAATCGCCGTGATGTCATGTATAATGACTTCATCATCATGGGCCCGAAATCCGATCCGGCAGGCATCGCCTCCGTACGGGACGCGGCGTCCGCTCTCCGTCTGATATACGAGCAGAAAAGGACTTTTGTGTCGCGTGGCGATAATTCGGGCACGCATCAGCGTGAACTTAAATTATGGAAACAAACGGACCTCACACCTTCCGGCGCATGGTATCTTGAGGCCGGCCAGGGTATGAGCGCCACCTTGCGCATGGCGGATGAGAAAAACGCTTACGTCCTGATTGACCGCGCCACATATCTGGCAAATATGAATAATGTACGCCTCGTAAAACTGCTGGAGGGCGATCCTTTACTTGTGAACCCATATGGCATTATCACGGTGAGCCCCTACCGGCATAAGCATGTCAAATATGAACTGGCCATGGCACTGGTCGCCTGGCTGACTTCGCCGGAATGCCAGAAGATGATCGCGGAATACAAGAAGATGGGGCAACAGCTTTATTATCCAAATGCTGATAAAACAGATATGTAACGGTAAACTGGCTTATGGACTACATAACAAATGGATTTCGTGAAGCGATAAGAATCATTTTTTCGCTTGATAAAGAATTCATGGATATTGTCATGGTCTCGATCATGGTGGCAGGTACATCCACATTGCTGGCCACTGTCGCCGGTGTGCCGTTCGGGATCCTTGTTTCGGAAAAGAAGTTCACGGGCAGGCAGATTGTCCTGACATTGCTGAACACGCTGATGGCAATGCCCACCGTGGTTGTTGGGCTTATGGTTTATTCATTCCTTTCACGGCGAGGTCCGTTGGGTTCCCTGGGCCTGTTATACACTAGAACCGCGATGGTCATAGGTCAGTTCATTCTGGCATTTCCGATAATTGCAGGATTGACGGTAAGTTGTATGCGCGGATTGGATCGCCGCGCAAAAATGACCGCCCTGACACTTGGCGCGAATTCCGCACAGGCATTTCGTGTGTTCCTGTATGAGGCGCGTTTCGGCATTTTTGCTGCAGTAGTCGCGGGGTTTGGACGGGTATTCGCCGAAGTCGGCGTTTCAATGATGCTTGGCGGTAACATCAGGACTTATACCCGCAGTATTACAACCGCTATCGCCCTGGAAACGAGCAAAGGTGAGTTCGCGCTGGCAATAGCGCTTGGAATTGTTCTGCTTACCGTGGCACTGGGAATAAACATTCTATTCACTCTATGCCAGAAAAGAATACGATGAATAATATTTATAATTTAAATAATGTCACAAAACGCGTGGATGACTTTGAGCTCAAGATGGACCATTGCGTGCTCGAACAAGGCGGCTTGCACGTGCTTGTCGGCCCTAACGGAAGCGGGAAGTCTACGTTTCTGAATCTATTGTCCCTGATTGACCAGCCGACAACCGGAAATATCATGTTTAACGGAATGGCCGTGAACAACCAGAACTCCGCGAATCTTGTCAACATGAGACGACATATATCATATCTTACTCAAAATCCATATCTTTTCCATATGAGCGTCCGCGATAATGTTGGATACGGTCTGAAGATACGCCGGACGCCTTCACGCGAAATAAAACGCAGAGTCAACGATGTATTGGCACTGCTGGGCAGCTCGGATCTGGCGGACAGGCAGGCATATTCTTTGTCGGGTGGAGAAGCACAACGCGCGGCACTGGCCAGAACCTTCGTGCTGGATGCCGAAGTTTATTTACTGGACGAGCCGACTGCCAACATTGATCACAATAATGTTTATCTTATTGAAGAATTGATTAGAAACGAAAACAGGACAAAGAACGCGACAATAGTCCTTTCCACGCATTCCAGAGAACAGGCTTACAGAATGTCGCCTAACGTTATTTCAATCATTGCGGGACGCATTCATGATGTTGCATATGAAAATATCTTTTCCGGTACACTCAAAGTAGAGGCGGACGGTGTGTGCGCGGTTACGATAGCAAAAAATATCCAATTGCGTATCGCTCAAGGAAAGCCTGGTAATGTGACAATAGCAATTGATCCGGAGGATATACTTCTGTCGAGAAGCGAAATTCAGTCAAGCGCTTTGAATATGTTTTCGGGCACCATATCCAAGGTTGAGCAGGTTAACGGCTCTTTACGAGTCTTTATTGATGCCGGAGTCGTATTCTGCGCTATGGTTACGCGTCGTTCGTTTCTTGATATGGGCATGAATATAGGCG
>JAQBFJ010000029.1:0-21399 GCA_032123435.1 Verrucomicrobiota bacterium | reverse complement strand
TTTTATTTCAGATTTACTGGACGATCACTCCCTTCTTAATCCTTGTTTATCCTGTTATCCTGTCAAAAAATTCCCCTCTCCGAATCTCCGTGAACTCCGTGGTAAATCCTCTTCCCCCATCAGGAACACTGTTCAGGAAATGTGGAAGAAAACTACTGTTTTATACAGATTTCCTGAACCATCTTGTCTTAATCTTGTTTATCCTGTTATCCTGTCAAAATTCCCTTTCCCCATCTCCGCCTGCCCTGCGTAGCTTGAAGAGCGGAGAAGGGTGTCTCCATGCCCTGTGGTAAAGCATTTCCTTGCTGATTTTCATGCAATATTCAGATCAGCCTATATTATCCAGAAACCGATAGAGAGTAGCCCGTGAAACGCCAAGCCGGCGCGCTGCTTCGACCCTGTTGTTATTCGTTTCCTTGAGAGCCCTTTGAACCGATGCAATATCCAGCTTTCTCTTCCGCCGCTTACCGAGATTGGAAATCAAACCGTTGTCAGACCTTTGATTTATATTGTGCGGCGGCAAATGTTCCAACCTGATCACTGCATCTTTGCATTTTATAAGTGCGAATTGGATCCAGTTTTGCAATTCACGGACATTTCCCGGCCAGTCATAAGACATCATGAAACCCATTGCCTCTTTGGACAAAGCAATGCCCTCCTTTTCCGTATTCTGCATTTCCTTTTTCAGCACATACTCGACCAACAGTGGAATATCATTACGCCTCTCACGCAAAGGCGGCAGAACAACGGGAACAACACTGAGCCTGTAATACAAATCCTCCCTGAACCGCCCTTCTGCCATTTCTTCTTTCAAGTTTTTGTTCGTAGCGCTGATTATGCGCACATCCACCTTTTCCGTCTTCTCACTTCCAACACGTTCAAACATTCCTTCCTGCAATACGCGCAGAAGTTTAACCTGCATTGAGGCTGGAATATCTCCTATTTCATCCAGGAAAATAGTTCCACCATCAGCGATCTCGAACCGTCCCTTCTTGTCACGCACAGCCCCGGTGAATGCACCTCTCACATGCCCGAACAACTCGCTTTCCAGCAGGGCCTCCGGCAAAGCGCCGCAATTAACAGGCACAAACAGTTTATCGGCACGAAGCCCCCCATTATGAATCGCAGCCGCAACGAGTTCCTTGCCCGTGCCGCTTTCTCCTTCAATAAGAACAGGCACATTGGCATCGGCAAGATCACGGATCAGATTAAATACCGCCAGCATATTATGATCACGCCCTATAATGCCTGCAAAACTGCTTATTTCACCAATGCGCCAGGCCAGGCTCTGTTCCCTGGTCACATCACGGAATGAGGCCAGCACACCAACATCATTTCCATGCACATCAGCCATCTTTTTGACTGTCATTTCGATAGAGCGCTTTTCACCGTCCTTCGTGGAGATGGTCAACTCCTGTTTAACAACATCATGAACAGGTGAAGCCCCATCACAAAAAAGGCATTTTCCTCCACAGAATCGTCCAGGAAAAACATCATGGCAATCACGATTTATAACTTCCTCACGGCTATACCCGGTAATTTCTTCCGCAGCTTTATTGAAATGAAATATCCGCCTTTTCATGTCATGAGCAATTATACCATCAGTAATGTTATTAATGACAATTTCCGCGCAACGTTTCGCTTCAACAAGCGCGTCTAAATATCCCCTGTCGAACAAATCATCCACAAGCCGCTTAATTTCATCCCTTGACTTCCTGAATACCGCCAGACCGGCCTCGCCGTCCAGGCCGCCGTCATCCACCTCCCGTGCCGGATCAGGAAGGTTCCAGTTAACACGCTCAGGGTTTCCGGGCAGAACAGGGCAGTTTTTAGCCGCCTGGTCGCAAAGCGACACCACAAGATCAAAATCAAGCGAATCGAGGTCCGTGATAGCCTTAGATTTATGCCCGGAAATATCAACATCAACTTCCGCCATCACTTCTATGGCCATAGGATGAACATGCCACGCCTCCGTGCCGGCACTTACGATTTTAACGTCCTGCTCCTGCCGGGCCAGGGCAAAACCTTCCGCCATTTGACTGCGTCCCGAATTTTTTGTGCATAAGAAAAGAATACTTGTCATGCATATATATATACAGCCATACACGTTTCAAGGCAAAGCCCAAAAAACATTGAATTATATAAGACATTCTTATTGCCAACATCATACTCTATATATTATTATTTTACTTTCTGTAAAAAGATAATGGAGCCGTGATGGAATACGAAATAAACCAGCAATTAAGCTTGGTCAAAATCAGGTGTGGCAAAGATATATCCGCGCCGGAATTGCATGATGTACTGCGCGACATTTTCACTCATCCCGAATATGACCATACTTTAAACTGCATCACTGACTGCCGTGACTTGAAAAAAACTTATTCACCGAACGAACTTAGAAACATTTTGAAAGTCATCAATGAGCATCGGGCCGTCGCTAAAAAGATCAGCAAGTGCGCCGTAGTGGTCAACGACGAGGTGGCCTTCGCGGCGGCTACTGCATTTTCCATATTTGCCATGGCATCAAAGAATTCCACAATTGATGTCCGGGTTTTTGGTAATGTAACCAACGCCGAAAAATGGATCGGCCTCTCTGCAGAAACGCCGGCCTGACCATGCGAAAATAATAACCCGCAGAAGACATACCACGGATACGGGAACAGAAAGACATTCACCACAGAGGTCACGGAGGCACGGAGAAGATAAATTCAGAGGTTACATCAAATCCTGTATTGCTTCGCAATCCATGATTTGATGCAACGTTGTTATTCTGGAGTAAGAATGGAGAAATAATTTAATCATATACATCATCTCCTTTTATCCCGGCGTATTTTGTTATTGCGACCGAAGCCGGATCCCTACTTCCCACTTGGAAATTGGATTTGGTTATTGGATATTCAATCTCCCTTTCTTCTGCGGCCCGTCTTCCTCCGAATCTCCGCCTGCCCGCATTGCCTGCGGCTTCAAGCGCTGCAGGCTGGGTGGTAAATCCTCTTCCCCCATCAGGAAAACTGTTCAGGAAATGTGGAATAAAACTATTGTCCCTAGACCCGGAGAGAAACAAGGGTTTTATTTCAGATTTACTGGACGATCACTCCCTTCTTAATCCTTGTTTATCCTGTTATCCTGTCAAAAAATATTCTTCTCTCCAACGCCAATCAGTATGCTTGTCCTTGCCGCCTGATTTATGGCAACATATAAGCAATGAAATCTAATCCGAAACATATGGTTACAATTTCAGCCATAGCGCTGTTCGGGATCTGGCTGGCATTCAATTTTCCCTTTATTATCTCCACGCAGAACGGTGTCATTCGCTTCTTTTTGACCAGTTTCATGGCATTATTGATTTTTCTACGCCAAAAGCCGGAAGATATTGAGCATAAACAGGCATCACGCGGACCCGTCATTCTGTTATTAACGGGTATAGCCGCGCTTGGCACACTGGTTGCTGTTACCGGAATTATATTTCGTGTACGCCAATTCCAATGGCTTGGCCTGCTCATGATAATGTTCTCCTGTTTTAAATGGGCACTACCAAGAAGATTCAGTCGTGATATTATACTGGGTTTATTTCTGCTTTATTGGTCGCATCCCCTGCCCAATCAACTGTTCATCCTGCTCCAGCTCGGCATGCAAAACATGTCCGTACAGGGAGCAGAATGGCTTCTGCACCTTGTCAACGCGCGAGTGTGGGCCGATGGATTTGTTTTGCGTACCGGAGTAAATATTTACGAAGTGCCGGCATGGTGCAGTGGCATGCGAACGGCAACAACCATGTTATTGGTCACGCTCGGACTGGGCATATTGAAACGACTCAAATGGTATGAGTGTGGTCTGTTTATCATTGTGGCCCTCATACAGGCGCTTATGCTCAACATCCTGCGTATTTCAGCTATGGTCCTTTACGCTCCGCGCACGGAAACAATCGCCGGCGCCAGGTTTTTGCATGACAGTACTGGGATCATTGTAATTGCAGGCGTCTTTATCGTATATCTGGAGCTTCTGCTATGGCAGAACATCCAGCGAAAACGTCAGGCATACAAACAGGAACTGTTTCCTCAGAAAGTAAGAATTCTTACAGCATATCCGCCTGTATTACAGGCGGCATACAGACATAAATCGCTTATACTGTTGATCTTCGTGACAGTCGTCCTGGTGTCGGCGGCATTATTCAAGAGCAGATCATCGCACAGGGTTGAAATGTTAAAAACTGTTGTCGAGGAATTGCGGGATATCGGCGATTTGGAGAACGCCGAAAGGTTAGCCGAACTCGTATACAAGAAAATACCAGCTGATGAAACATGGAGGCTTGTCGTGATACGAATTCTCATTCTGCGCGGAAAATACGAGCAGGCACTGACCATGCTGAATGATTTTTCCGTCCTATCCGACCCTTATGATATAAGCACCATGGAAAAAACCATATTACGGGCTTACACCTTGCTATGGCTGGGCAGGCTCAATGAAGCGGCGGCAATAGTAGGTGCCATGCCGGAACATGTCCGTAATCAAGACGCGCGCGTTGCCATGGTTCTTGCTGAGATGGCATTTTACTCGGGCAATCCCGATAAAGTGGCGCAATATGTTGCCACTGCGGCGCAGTATCGCCCGAACATAAACCGGGTCAGAGCCCTGTATCCTTACTTGCGCACATACCGTAAATGGGACGCCATCGCGGATTCCGATCCTCAAACAAGTTACACCAGCCCGGCTCAGGCATTTTCCGCGCTGGAAGCTTATATGAATCTTAATGATACGCCCACTGTCGCCGAAATGACGCGTAACGCGATTAAAGCATGGCCGGACGATCCGCGTATTCTTGAACCTCTATTTTTCATGGCGCAAAAACAATTAGACGGTCAGTGGCAAGATCGGTTCGCGTCACGTCTTGTGCATTGTATTCAGATAATGGACAATCCTGATGAGTTGTATAAACTGTTCAACAAATGCTTTCAGCTTGCTCGACCTGACCTCGCGTGGCTGGTCTATCATCGAATCAGCGATATTGACCCTTCGCATCCAACGCTTTCAATGAGCGCCGTTCATTACGGCGACAATTGGTTCATTTTCCGCAAGGGGCAATTAAGCATTAAATCTCTTTTTTCCGATGAAACCATAAGCATAAAGCCGTTTTTCATATTTGGCAGGATCCTACCTGCATGGCGTCCATTCTGTGATCGCGTTCCACTTGGTCTCGAGCTTTCCGCGGAACCCAACATCGCGTTCAGGGAAGAAGCGCTCCAGAGCGCCTTGCGCGAATTCCAAAAACGGGATGAGGAGGGCAATCTTTCGCTTCCTATGCGATATGAATACGTCCAAGCACTGGAAATGACAGGGAACATGGCGAAAGCGCGCGATCAACTATCGTATATTTCCTCAAAACATCCTGAAGAACAGGAACGAACCATTGTGTTCCTTTCGGGAATTTACGAACACCAGAATGATTGGCAATCGGTTTACGAGCTATTACGAGAATACATGGAAAGCAAGAAAACGCCCGAATCACCCCCTCCTCTGCTTACGCCGGTACTAAGATTATACCGTGCGCAAAGTAATCTCCGCCTCGGTCTTGGCGCGATAAACACAGCCCGTGAGGCGGTCAGACTTTTCCCTTATTTCAACACGGTAATTGGAGCGCTGGCTGACGCGTTGATGCAATTTGATTCACCTGAAGAAGCCCTGCATGCTCTCGCCACGCGGGACAAGGCGCGCGAATCAAGTGTAAACAGAATTGAAGCGCGCGCGTTATATATGAGCGAACGGTATTTCGAGGCAAATAATTTCTGTCGCTCGGCGTTGATACCGCTAATACCAATCCCTGCGGACGCGTCTCAGTTAACGGTTCTGCCGCCGGCTGAAGTGTCCGTCCTGTGGCACGCGATATCAATACCGTCTGAAAAACAGTTTGATGATAATGCAGTAACGTTAAAAGCCAATATTGAAAATACCATCAGCCCTTTTCTCCGCGACATGATGAAGTTATGGCTGGAATGTTATGAACGGGGTGATCTTTCTTCCACGGAACATGATGCAGATCCTTACAGCATACAGCGCTGGCTGAAGTGCGGCCGGGATAATACTGAAAAAGCGATTGCATTGAATCAGCTTACCCTTCTGTTGTGCAGGAATCGTGAATTTGTAAAAGCGCGTAATGCCGCAGGTAATGCGGTCAAGCTTCTGCCGGAATCTCCAATATTGTGGCGCATTCTCATTAGTTTATCCAATGGTGACCTTGATGTAATAAATGTCGCGAGGCACTGGTGTCCCGAAGACGGCGAAATATGGCTGGCTGAACTGGTGGTGAAAAGTCAGGCTGGAATACAACAGACCAACAATCCTTCGGCGCTTTGGAATTGTGATGTTACACCGGAAACCGCAAATCGTTTTTCACCGGCCGTGGTAACGCGTGCCGCCGATTATCTATTGCGCGGTGGTTTCGAATCAGAGGCAATAGTTCTAGCCAGAAGCGTCATGTCGCGCGCACGGGGTTTACTGCCAACCTATGTGTTGTGCATAAAATGCGCGCTTGCGGAAAACAACAGGCAATGGGCACTGGAATCAACCAAGACGGCCATAAGCGCTTCCTTGCGCCCACCGCCGACCCTGTATAAACAGCTGTTAACATTAAGAGATTTTGCGCAAATACAGGACATGGACGCTGATACGGTAAATGCCCTGCGAATGCTGAACGAATCAGAACCGGATAATCCGTTATGGGATCAAATGCTGGGTTACACCCGATTCAAGCGCGGCGGATGGGAGGTTGTGGAATCCATATATAGAATGATCGACGCTCTGGAAAACGGCGCTACAAATAAAACCCCCTTTATTGTGGCGGCTGAAGCATCGCGCCGTTTCGGCAACACGGAACGTGCCGCTGAAATACTGCGGCGCGGCTTAAAGCACCATCCAAATGATCTTGCAATGATGAACAATCTCGCATACACGCTTGCGGATGTTCCTGCAAGAGCTCAGGAAGCATTGGAATTTATTCCGTCCCTGCTGGCCGACGGATATAACAATCCCCACATTCTCGACACCATTGCCGTCGTATACATGCGCTGTGGCAAGCTGGATGAAGCCGAGAAGACTCTGTCTGTATCATTGGAAAAAGCTGAACAACACTCACAGTTCTGGTTTCGTGCTAAAACACATCAGTCAAGAATCGCGCTTATGCGCGGCAACGTGGAAGCTGCCGAGAGTGTTCTAATTGAAACAATCGGTTACTCGCGCGGTGTTCCTGAAGAATATCTGCTTGAGGCTAATCAGTTATTCGCTGAAATTGAAACTGAAAAACTTTTGCGAATGGAGAAACCGGAAAGAGCAAATGAGGAAAAGTAAATTCCCTTGGCCTCACATTGCGATTTGAGTAAGAGACACTATCGGGAGCAGAACCGATACCGTTATAAGCAGGACAAAGCCGCCAATAACCAATATAATAACCGGCTCGAGAAAGCTGATGCTTTTACCCGCAAATCGGTTCCAGTAAGCCTGATACCTGTCGCTTGCGTTTTCCAGCAGGCGTTCAAGCCCTCCGCTTGCCTCACCGGCCCTTATCCAGCCTGCCAATGAGGCTGACAGGGGCTCTATTTTCTGAATAACATTTGACAGGCTGTTTCCGTGCCGCAATTGTTCGGCACCTTCTTCTGTCAACTGGCTTATCCAAGGGCTTCCTGTTGCGCGTCCTGCCAGGGCTATTCCTTCTATCAAGGAAACGCCACCGCCCAGCAGAATCGCCAGTGTCCGGGAGAATCGAAGATTCACGAGGATGGTATAGCCTTTGCCCCATAATGGAATTTTGAATAATGCCCTGTCCCATCGCACGCAAAAACCGTGATCATGTTTCAGTTTATATTTCAGATACAGAACGCCTCCTATTATCCCTGCCGCCGCCGCCCAACCCCATTTCAGGATCAGACTGCCCAGGCTCATCATGAATTGAGTCAATCCGGGCAAAACCACGTTAGTACCAACCAGCAATTTATGCGTACGCGGCACAAGAAGACCCAGCATCAGAACAGCCACACAAACACCCACGGCTACTACTATAGAAGGATAGATAAGGGCCGTCTGAACCCGATCATGAAGCTCTTGTTGTTCTTCAAGAAATTTAGCCAGCCGTTCAAGCATAGATTCTACAGTCGCTGATTTCTCGGCCGATTCAATGATCGCACGTTCGCAGGCCGTCAGCGAGTCACTGGCATCGGCAAGAGCGTCGGCCAAAGAAGATCCTTCTTTTACTCTGTCCCGCACTCCGGCAAGCAGAATATGCTGGCAATCCATTTCAGGTGACTCTATTAATATATCCAGAGAGCGCACAAGCGGCAGGCCTGCTCCGAGCAAACTGCTCAGTTCATGATAAACCATGGCTCGTGTTTCAGCCGGAAAACGAAAATGGCGGCCGGTTTGCGACACGCGTTCAGCCAAAATGCCGGCTACCGCGAGTTTTTCACGGGCATCCTTCACGCTCATGGCCTCGATCAACCCTTTGTTGACGTGTCCATTGGCATCATAACCTTTATATTCGTATGTTTTCATTTAATATCCGTAGATTGGTTTTTATGCCAAAGACTGGAATCCATTCTCCTGAATCAAGAGTTCCGACAGAACGCGGCATTACCCTGTCAGGTAACATTCAAAACTTCTGCAAGACTTGTTATACCGGTCAGGGCCTTGCTTATGCCGTCAGTTATAATACTGTTCATTCCTTTTGATTCGGCAATATCGCGAAGATAGCCGGAATCCACATTGCCAGCGCGAATAACATTCTGCATTTCGCGATCAACCGTCATCATTTCGAACAGACCAGTTCGTCCGCGATATCCTTCCAGGCACATGGAACAGCCATTTGGGCCCCACGTTGTTTTGCCTTGTATCGCGGCTTTCGTTAAAGCCGCGTCAGCTTCATATTCGGAGGACATATTTACTTCTTTTTTGCACAATGGGCACAGCTTCCGCACGAGTCTTTGCGCCAATACACCTTTAAGGCACGAAGCCAGCAGATAAGGCTGGATTCCCATATCAATAAGACGCGGCACAGCGCCCGGCGCGTCGTTGGTATGGAGTGTTGTAAAAACAAGATGACCGGTAAGAGAAGCACGTATTGAGATATCTGCGGTTTCGATATCTCTTGTTTCACCGACAAGGATAACATCAGGATCCTGCCTGAGAATATGCCTCAGCCCATTGGCGAACGTAAGACCAATTTTCGGCTTAACCTGGATCTGGCCGATATCGGCCAGTTGATATTCTATTGGATCTTCTATAGTCATGATATTCTGTCGTGAAGCGTTTAATTTGCCCAGTGCCGCATAAAGAGTGGTAGTTTTCCCGGATCCCGTAGGACCTGACACGATAATTATGCCGCTTGATTGTTCAAGAAGCGTATTAAACACTTTCAACGCATCCTGCGACATGCCGAGCACGTCTAATGGAAGCAATGCGGAATTTTTGTCGAGAATACGCAATACTACTCGTTCACCTTCCGCTACGGGCACGGTTGACACGCGTATATCTATCTCACGGTCACCGACTCTTACTTTTGCCATTCCATCCTGCGGCAATCGTTTCTCGGCAATATCCATACGCGCCATGACCTTCAGGCGCGATACAAGCGTCTCCTCGATATGTTTTGGCGGTGATGCCTGCTCATAAAGCGTACCATCAACTCGGTAGCGCACTCGAAGCCGTGATTCAAAGGGTTCAAAATGAATATCCGAAGCATTTTGTTTGACTGCTTCAAGAAGCATGAGGTTAACCAACTGCGTTACCGGCGCCTTCTCAGCAACCTGGAGAAGATCATCAGTATGCGCCTGCCAGCCGGACATTACTGGTTCTTCCGCATTCATATCCTCAAGAAATTCCCGCGTGGAATCCTGCTTATTGTAATAACAACGCTCTATGCTCTGCAATATAACAGAGTTCGAGGTCAATACTGGCCGCAATTCCACTCCGGTCAACAGGGCAAGATACTCCTGCTTATCTATTTGACTGGGATCGGAAGTGAGTACGCATGGTTCCGAGTTAATTCTTACCGGCAGTAGATTATTGGCTCTGGCCCACTCCACGGGCAAATCGGAAACAAGCGCTGGATCCAACATGTTGTCTGAAACCACGGTTATGTATTCAATCCCGTATTTTCCTGCCGCTTCCTCCATGTCTTCAACAGAGTCAGGAAGCGGATTATTCCGAATGGGCACGTCATTTCTTTTCATATGCCTTCAAACCTGTTTTTTCCTGCCAGCTTTCCATGACGCTTTCCACGACAGCCCTGTCTGTGAGAATACGGGGCGTTACAAATATCAGAACGTTCGTGTTCTCCACAATATCCACAGTGTGCCGGAACAGCCAGCCTAACAGAGGAATTGACCCAAGGATGGGCACTTTCTTGACAACCTTTTTCTTGTCCTCGCGCGTGAGCCCGGCAATAACTATCATATCGCCATCCGGAACCGTAACTGACGTGATCACTTCCCGCTTGGCAATGGTCGGGGTAAACTGCAACGTACTTGATCCCGCGTCTATCACCGCCTCAATTCCGGTATTGATATCCATCTGCACTTGACCGCCTGGAATCACATGAGGTGTAAGCTTTAATTTTATACCCACATCTATTCTATCGATATTCTGAATAACATCACGGGCACTGCCTGAACCGCCTTCTATTGTTGACCTAAGAATCGGTATTTCGTTAACACTTACAACGCTTGCTTCCTTGTTGTTCTGTGTTTCCAGTGCCGTTTCAGAGCGTATCCTTACACTCCCGCTTCTTTTGATAGCATCAATATTTATTATGCCTGGATATCCCACAACCACATTGCCGTCACCATCGAGCCGCGAGCCATGCGCGATACCAACGGTCAGGCCGGAAGGAAATATTCCATTCTGGATAACATTCATCAATCCATCGGCGGCTGAGAACAATCTGGTTCCGCCCTGAACAACTGTACTGCCGACTTCCGCCGGCATTTCCACGACCGCCATTTCCACGCCTATATTAATATCCTCACTGGCGCTTACTTCAAGAATAAGAACTTCGATATGCACCTGTTGAGGCATAATATCGATCTGTTCGATCAATCTTTTGACGTTTTCATAATCACCGGACAAAGCATCAACCAGAAGGGCATTATTAGCCTCACTCGCCTCTATGGCTATTTTTCGTTTTTGTGCCGCATTTTTACCGATTTCAGACGATTTTTGGAGAAGCGCGTTTATACTTTTCGCCGTCTCTACTGCCGAAATATATTTCAGAAAGATAGCGTTCAGCCTTCCTCTAGTTGACGGCGTATCAACATCCATCTGCTTGATTATGCGTTTTAATTCTGTTAACTGCGACACCGTCCCCACAAGCATCAGGCTGTTTGAATGCGGAGCCGCGACCACTGTGGCCTTTGTTCTGCCCGACGTAGTACCGCGGCCGGGAATATCGGGCAGTCGCCTCCTTAATATTTCGCCTCTTGTCTCGCTTTCTTCCATCGCCATGTTGAGCTGTTCGGCTATTTCTTCGGCCCCAACATATTCAAGAGACAAGATTTCAATTGATCTTGCGAGCCCGGGCCTGTCGATCTCGGCAATTATTTTCTCTATTTTTCTCAAGCTTTCCGCGGTATCCGTTATAATAAGATGATTAGTATCCTTGACCGCGCCTACAGTGCCCTGCTTGCCGCCGCTGACCATTGGCATGAGCACATCCCGTAAATCCGCCGACTGCACATGCTGGAGATGAAATATCCGTGTCACGAGACCTTCTGTCGGGCTTTCCTCGTCCGGCCCGACAACTCTTCCTATCGGTGTCGCTGATTCCGGCAAAACGACAACACGGTAAAGATCGCCCTCACGGACAATCGTACATCCAGACGACTCAAGGATTGACAGGAACAGCGGGTAGACTTCATTACGCTCAACACGCGGCGAAACTACGGTGATTTTTTTGTTTATTCCCTCGGCAACAACAAACTGGCGGCCTGTAATCTCCCCGACCAATCTGACAAACGCATGGACGTCAACCTGATCGAAACTGAAATTGATCGAACCCTCGCCATTCGCGAAAACAACGCCAATCATCACGACCCAGACGCACAAAGCGGAAGCAAACCATTGAGCGCTCCTCCCCGTATTTTCACTATTAAACGTGCGCATATTACTTGACTATACCCCTTTCAGAACTTTCTATAAAAGCTGTAAGGCGTTCTAATTCATTACACCCTGCCACTTCTGCTCGAATCTTGTCAAGCGCCTGCCGAGTAGATAACTTTTGCCGGTAAAGAATTTTATATGCTTCTTTCAAGGATTTTTGAGCTGATTCACTGACATTATTTCGCTTCATTCCAACGCTATTAATCCCTTTGACCGCCGCGGGATTACCATCCACCATCATAAACGGAGGACAATCCTGCGTGATTTTTGTCATGCCGCCGATAAAACACAAACTGCCGATTCTTGTGAACTGGTGCACCCCGCTTAATCCGCCGATTATGGCACCGTCTTCCACTATAACATCACCGGCCAAAGTGGCACAATTCGACATGATGACATTATTCCCGACATTACAAGCGTGAGCAATATGACAATATGCCATAATGTGACAATCAGAGCCCACCTTTGTGATTTCCCCTTCGTTGGTTCCGGAGTTCACGGTCACATATTCACGTAATGTGGTATTATCTCCGATTTCAACATATGTTTTCTTGCCCTTATACTTCAAATCCTGGGTCTGCAAACCTATGCTGGAGAAAGGGAAGAGAACGCATTCACGGCCGATACGGGTATTGCCGTCGATAACGACATGCGACATGATCCTGGTGCCGTCCCCGATTGTCACTCCCGGCCCTATTACGGCATAAGGACCTATTTGCACTCCGGTTCCTACCTCTGATTCCTTGCTGACTACCGCGGTCTCATGGATATTCGTCATATTTCAGCCTTCTGATCCGTTAACATGCACATCATTTCAGCCTGAGACACTAAAGCGCCGTCAACGAATACCCGAGCATTGAATTTCGCAGTTCTGGAACGGATATTTGTTATTTCAACTTCTATTCTCATTTGATCGCCAGGTTTAACGACCTTGCGGAACTTGGCTTTATCAATTGCCATAAAAAAAGGAATTCCGCCGCCAACAGATATCTGGTTCAGCAGTACGCCGGCCGTTTGCGCCATGGCCTCCAACTGGAGGACACCGGGCATAATCGGAGCGCCAGGAAAATGTCCCTGAAAAAAGGGTTCGTTCATTGTTACATTTTTTATCGCAACAATACGCTTCTCTCCGTCACACTCAACGATCTTATCAACGAGCAGCATTGGATAACGATGCGGAATGAGCTTCATTATTTCTTCGATATTCAGCGTAGACATACGTATTCTCCCGTAGAAAGAAACAAAACATTATAATAACTGGAACACAATATACCAGATTACTCGTTTTTCACGAATGAAAACGTAACAAATCAACAAGGTTTTGTGAAGAGCAAATCCTGCGGGTAATACAATGTCCCCGATGCCTAATCCAGCTTTTTTATAAGGAAAAACCCTGCTATAAGCGAAATAATCACCGGTATCCATGTCATTAGATCCGGGTTCAAAGCAGGATATTTTGACAGTGATTTGGCTACAATAATGAACAAATAAAACAAGAAAGCGAACAACAGGCTGATGCCGATACCAACTGATGATCTTTTGCGGCTTGTACTCGTGCCCAGAGGAATGCCTAATAACGCGAACGCGAAACATGAAAAAGACAGGGCAAAACGTCTATTCATCTCCACCAGAAGCGACATTTTCTGCTTAGTCAGATCGGACGCATCAAGGTTCGGGTACTTATTCTCAATCCATCGTATCCCGGCGGCCAACTCGCCCACAGTCATGTCTTTTTCTCCCTTTCTGTATTTTCGTGCGGACATCACATCGGGAACGACTATCGGCCATTTATCAAGAAACACCGCGCCCTTCTCATCGTCGGAGAACGGAGGCGGACTGACGCGAACATCAAAGAGATCCAGAATCAGATCGACGCCTGTTTCGCTTGTTCTTACCATTCCGGATTTAGCGCGAATCTCCCGTTTAACCCCTTCTTGTCTCATATCATAAATTCTGACATTGGTAAGCTGTTTATCTTTTTTCCTGCCTATATACATGGTCAGCCCGTCGAAATCGCGGATAAAACGTCCTTCCTCCAGCAGTTCCGTTGGCGATTCGACCCGCAGAGCGGACATGAGAGAGCGCTGTGCATAATGATTTTCGGGAGCGGTAACCGCATTTATCTGAAGACACAACACAGAGAAGAAAACCGATACTATAATTGGTCCGGTAACAACCTGCCATATACTGATGCCGCACGCTTTCATTGCCATTATTTCACCGTCAGTGGACAACCTGCCGAAAACCAGGAGACTCGCGACAAGCACGCTCAACGGCATGGTATAGGCAAATGTATCGGGTATTCCGTAAAGCGTCATTTTGAATATCGGAAACCACGGAACTCCGCGAGCAATAAGGTTCGTGGCTCTAAAGGTTATTCCTATGCACATTATCAGGGTCAACACGGCAAGCGTACTGATTGAAGCGACAAGAAAACCTACTGTGACGTATCTGCGTATAATATACATAACGTCGGCAACCCATCCCTGCTCCCGTCAAGATGATAAAGACAGAACATTGTTCTATTTCATATCCGCCGGCTCATCAGAAATATCCGCATTCATGCCCTTTTCCTCGCCTGCTTCGCTTTTTCGGATATACACCTCAACACGGCGGTTCTCAGGATTGCCAAGCAACGGATCGTTTGGTCCTTTGGGTCTGCTGAATCCATAACCAACAGCTGTCATCCTTTTGGACTCTATGCCGGCTGCTTCCGCCAGATAATTCAGCACTGCCTTGGCGCGACGCGTGGAAAGTTTTTTGTTATATCGCGCCGATGATTTACGGGTCTTGTCGGCATGTCCCTCAATACGTGCCGTAGCGCCCGGATCCCTTCTCATTACTTTAGCGATAATATCGAGCTGTGAATAATACTGGGGGTTAATATCGGCTTTATCGTATTCAAATTGTATATAAAGTTCAAACAGCTTGAGGTCGTCCGTGCCGTCCAGTGGGTCGGTATCATCTTCAATAACTTCATGGCCATCCGCAACGCCGCCATCATCCGTATCCCGTTCGAGAGGATTGGTGCCATACTTGAATACTTCATCTTTACCATCAGTCAACCCGTCCCAATCGGTATCAGGATTCAGCGGATCGGTCATATAGACTTTTACTTCCTGCCCATCGGTTAGACCATCCTTATCTGTATCCGGCTCGTAGGGATCTGTTCCCAATTCCAACTCTTCGCTGTCGGTAAGCCCATCTCCATCACTGTCCTGCGGGCCGCCGGTAGCAATGATATTTGCGGGGACAACCGCGCCCCATGTCCAGACCACGCCGACGTCAACCAACGCGTTCGCTTCCGTATCGTTGCCAGACAGAAAAGTTCGGCCATCCGCCCGCACTGCCCACATGTCGTTAAAATGATAAAACAAGCCGCCGCCAATACCGGCATACGGATCAATATTGCCTTCCCCCATATCTTCCTCGTACCACATGAGGCCAACACCCAGCAGGACATAAGGGTCCACGCGATCCCATCTCGTAAAGTGGTATAATGCGTCCAGCGTTACGCCGACCAGCCAGGTGTCGTGTACACCTGTGCCGCATTCTTCTTCGAGCCTGGAAACCCGTGCGCCGGTCGCCCAGTCTCTTCTGAAATTCTCATCAATTTTAGGGGCCAGTGTCAGCATACTTTCAAACGTCCAGCTTTCATTATAGTCATAACCAAGCCGAGCGGTACCCACAAAACTATCCTTGACCTCTTCATCTCCCTCATAATTAATATGGCCGCCGCCAAGGCTCAGATACCACAAGGGTTCGCCGTGTTCATCCGCCATCGTGTTTGCCGCAAACATATTCATGAGCAACATTGCGCAAGCAACCGACATAATCTTTGATCCATATTTTCTCATAACAGGCACATCCTCCTTAGTCAGAAATTTCTTTGTTCATCAATTTTGCAGAATGCTAACACAACAATACGCACGTGTCAAAAGAACATCGTACCGCCAAAATGTTCCCGGCACAAGCATTCTGAATGCTCTTAATTGAATGTTTTAAAGTATTATATGCCAATATGTTACACAATCAACTCGGGCAGTAGCGAGGACACAGTGTTTACTGTGTTTGTTCAAGTGTTAATACTGTTGATGAAGCAGTTAATTAACGAACGGCAGGCGGTTAATATCGATAGAAATCGGGTTTATACGGACCATTGGGTTCAATCCCCAGATACGCCGCCTGTTTCGTCGTAAGTTCATCCAATTTAACGCTTAATTTATCCAGATGCAGTCGTGCAACTTTTTCGTCCAGTATTTTGGGAAGCACATGCACACCAATCTCGTATTTTCCGGGTTCTTTAAACATTGCTATCTGTGCCATAACCTGGCATGTGAAACTGTTTGACATGACAAAACTAGGATGGCCCGTGGCACAGCCCAGGTTCATCAAACGTCCTTTGGCCAGCAGTATTACACTTTTACCATTAGGCATCGTTATTTTATCAACCTGCGGTTTAATTTCCTGCCATTTATATTTTTTCTCAAGTTTTTCAACCTGAATTTCGCTGTCAAAATGGCCGATATTGCTTACTATTGCCATATTCTTCATCTTCCGCACATGCGCTTCGGTAATGACATCGCAACAGCCGGTTGCTGTTATGAATATATCTCCTATTGCGCATGCATCATTCATGCGCATTACTTCATAACCTTCCATTGCTGCCTGAAGCGCGCAGATCGGATCAATTTCGGTAACAATAACTCTTGCGCCCTGCCCGCGCAAAGCCTGACAACAGCCTTTGCCGACGTCACCATATCCGGCAACGATTGCCACCTTACCGCTGAGCATAATATCCGTGGCGCGAGCCAGGCCGTCAATGGAGGAATGTCTGCATCCGTAAAGATTATCAAACTTCGACTTGGTAACTGCGTCATTCACGTTAAATGCTGGAAAGAGCAGTGTGCCCCGTTCGTGTCTTTGATAAAGCCTGTGTACGCCGGTAGTTGTTTCCTCAGACACTCCGAGAATATTTTTTACTATTCTATGGAACCTGCCTGGCTCTCTTTTAAGTGCCTTCCGCAACTGATTGATCAGCACGGACTCCTCTTCACTGCCTGGTTTCCGGTTAAGAACCTTTATATTTTCTTCCGCTTCATATCCCATGTGAACAAACAATGTGGCGTCTCCGCCATCGTCCAGAATCATTGTGGGCCCCTTCCCATGGCCCCAATCCAGGATACAATCGGTATATTCCCAATATTCCTTGAGCGACTCACCTTTACGGGCAAAGACCGGTGTCCCGGTCACAGCTATTGCGGCGGCGGCATGATCCTGTGTGGAAAAAATATTACAGCTTGCCCAGCGTACCTTGGCTCCGAGAATTTGAAGAGTTTCTATGAGAACGGCCGTCTGGATTGTCATATGAAGGGATCCGGAAATCATGGCCCCTTTTAACGGTTTCGACTTTCCGTACTTCTGCCTTAGGCTCATCAGACCGGGCATTTCTTCTTCCGCCAGATTAATTTCCCTGCGACCGTAACCCGCGAGGCCTATATCAGCCACAGCATAGTTATTCTTTTTCGTCAACTTTTTCATGATCAGATTATTCTCCCATCTAAATTGCTTTGAGCAATGCTTTTACTTTGTCCGTACGTTCCCATGTAAATATATCGAGTTGTTTTGTCCGCCCGAAATGTCCGTAATTTGATGTGCATTCAAAGATCGGACGCAAAAGATTGAGATATTTAATTATAGCGGCAGGTCTCAGGTCGAACACTGATTTCACAGCTTTGCTGATCTGCACATCTGGAACCTTGCCTGTGCCCATTGTATCAACACGCACTGACACAGGATTCGGGAATCCGATCGCGTACGCAAGCTGAACTTCGCATCTTTCAGCCAATTCAGCCGCAACTATGTTCTTAGCTATGTGTCGAGCCATATACGCCGCGCTCCGATCCACTTTGGAAGGATCCTTTCCGGAAAAAGCGCCTCCGCCATGCCTGCCCATTCCGCCATATGTATCCACTATGATTTTCCGGCCGGTCAATCCGCAATCCCCGTGCGGGCCACCGATCACGAAACGTCCTGTTGGATTCACCAGATACCGCGTACTGCGGGACAAGAGTTTTTGAGGAATCTGTTTCCTGATAACTTCCTCTACGACTGCCTCGCGAAGTTTTTTATATGTAACATCAGGGCTATGTTGAGTTGACACTACTACCGTATCAACCCGCGTCGGTTTATTATTCTTATAGACCACCGACACCTGTGATTTCCCGTCAGGCCGCAGGAACGGCAGTTTGCCGTTATGTCTGGCTTTTGCAAGGCCCTGAGTCAAGCGATGTGCCAACATGACAGGCATAGGCATCAGTTCTTTTGTTTCATTGCAAGCGTAGCCGAACATCATACCCTGATCTCCGGCGCCCTGTTCCTTGAACAGTCCCTGACCCTGTGTAACTCCCTGCGAAATATCGGGTGACTGCCGTTTCACGGCCACAAGCACCGCGCAGGACTCATTGCCGAATCCTAAATCTGATCCCACATATCCGATTTCCTTTATTTTGTTTCGCGCGACATCGGAATAAGACACAACTGTTTTACTGGTTATTTCGCCAGCGATAATGACCATTCCTGTTCCGACCATAACTTCACAGGCAACCCGCGACATTTTGTCTCCGGCCAGATGCGCATCCAAAACAGCGTCGGAAATGCCGTCTGCCACTTTATCCGGATGTCCTTCAGTAACTGATTCCGATGTAAATACAGATTCATTATTAGACATAATTTCCACCGCCTTTTTTCCCTTTTTTCATCATGCGTCTCAAGAACCGTTTTAGCTTTTTATGAGCTTCATCAGTTCCGGCGCTGTTTTCTTGATCAATTTTCTGCAATGTGTCAGAACTTCCGAACCCGTCTTACATGCCAAAGCGGTTCTCATCAGATCCTCTGCTTCCGAGAGTTCAATACTTCTTATTGTATCTTTAACCATTGGAACAGCTGATGGCGCCATACTCAATTCGTCTACGCCAAGTCCCAACAGCAGAGGAGCCATGACCGGATCAGCGGCCATTTCTCCGCACAGGCCGACCCATATCTTATTTCTATGCCCCGCCTCGACTGTCTTCCTGATCAGATTCAATACTGCCGGATGGGTTGGCTCATAAAGATGCGCCACGCGTTCATTAACGCGATCAACCGCCAAGGTGTATTGGATAAGATCGTTAGTACCCAGGCTGAAGAAACTCACATGCGGCGCTATTGTATCAGCCGTAAGCGCCGCTGAAGGGATTTCCACCATTATTCCGACCTCCAACTCCTTCCTGAACGGAACACCTTTTGCCGACAATTCCTTTTTGGCTTCCTCAAGGAGTTCGTTAGCGCGAATGACTTCATCAACACTGCTGATCATAGGGTACATCAATTTGATATTTCCCACTGCGCTGGCCTTAAGAATAGCCCTCAACTGTATCTTGAATTCATCCGGATGAAGAAGTGAATATCGAATTGATCGACAACCCAGAAATGGATTCTCTTCCTTACCCATCCCATCGTCGTTTTCGCCGAAAAACTTGTCTCCGCCAAGATCCAGTGTTCTTATAATAACAGGATCAGGCATTATGCTTAAAGCCAGTTGTCTATAAACCTGCTCCTGTTCATCTTCACTGACGGAACCGTTTCTCATAAGATACAGGTACTCCGATCGGAACAAGCCTATACCTTCCACCCCATATTCCTTTATAGCACTTATTTCTTCCAGGCTTTCCGCATTAGCCGCCAGGACAACACGATGCCCGTCCTTGGTTTCGGCAGGCTGATTCTTCAGACTGGTAAGACCGCGTTCAATATCCTTCCGTGCTTTTGCAAGCTTGCCGTATTCCTTCAACTGCTCTCTGGTCGGATGCAGGATAACAACACCCTTATTGCCGTCGATCAGGACTTCTTCACCTGTAACAATTTTATCGCTTATATCGTGAAGTCCCACCACTGCCGGAATTTCCAAGGCGCGCGCCATGAGCGCGGTATGCGAAGTTGGGCTCCCCATGTCGGTCGCGAAACCCTCAACCATATCTTTACGAAGAGCCGCGGTTTCAGATGGAGCCAAATCGGGCGCAATTATAATATGTTTTGATGTAAGCGTGGACAGCGGCGCGTCGGTATCGCCTGACAGATTGCGAATGATTCTTCTTGCAACATCTTTTATATCCGCGACCCGTTCCCGTAAATAATCATCCTTCACTGAGGCTAACACAGCTGCGTATCGGCTCGCGGACTGATAAACGACCCATTCGGCATTCTTATGTTTCTTGCGAATAGTGCCGACAATCTCTTCTATAAAAGCCCTGTCATCCAGGACCATCAGATGCGCGTCAAAAACACTTGCATAAGCTGAGGCGGTCCGTTTTTCCAGGTCGCCCTGAATCTTCTTGATCTGCCTGCGGGTATCTATTATCGCATCTTCAAGCCGGCAGACTTCATGTTCTGTTTCACGAGCTGTTATTTTCTTTTCAACAACATGCAGTTTTCTGGTTGCCATCACGAAAGCAGGCCCAACGGCAACACCGGGTGAAACTCCGATTCCGCTGAGTTTAACTGCTTTCTGAATTGTTCTTCTTTTTGCCACGTTTTTATCCGATCAGGCAACACCTTGTTTCCAAGACAACTAATCCTTAATCTTCATCGAACTTATTCTCTATCAACTTTTGTAATTCGTCCAGTAATTCTTCAGCATCTTCGCCCGTAGCCGTAATTTTGAGTTTTGTCCCACGCGATGCCTCCAAAGTCATTAACCCCATAATACTTTTACCCGAAACCACATTCCCGCCTTTTTCTACTGTAATATCAGAAGAATATCGCGAAGACACTTTTGCGAAAAGCGCCGCCGGCCTGGCATGGATCCCATATTGATTTATGATCTCCAATTCCCTTGTATAAACCGTACGTTCTTTTTTTCGCTCTTCATTCACTGCCGTTTTTACCTTCGTTCATTAGAGCCATCAGGTTTTCATCCAATTCCTTGATTGCGTCATGGCCCAGGCGTTTAAGCTTCTGGTCAAGGGCCGCGGTTTCCACCAGGTTCACTATATCCCGTCCCAGGGCAACTGGAATCTGCACGCATGGCACTGAAACTCCCCATACGTCACGTTCCAGACGTTCATCAGGGGAGACTATTGATTCATTCAAGTCTTTCATCTCGCACAAGGTCACTATAAGCTCCAGTTTTTTCTCGTCCCGTACCGACGCCACTCCGAACAGACTCGGAACATGCACTATTCCGAGCCCCTTGATTTCCATATGGTACCTGGTAACGTTAAC
>JAQBFJ010000028.1:0-4403 GCA_032123435.1 Verrucomicrobiota bacterium | reverse complement strand
CTGTTCAAGCTTGATCCTGAGTCGGTCCCGTTGCCGCCGAAGCATCGCTGCCTCTTTCTCGTGCCGGGCCAGACTGCGACACAGAACATACCGTTCCTGGCCCGCTGCATCCGGATGATCAACCACTTTCACTTCCACGCCCGGCTCAACCTGCTTCCAGTCGCGAGTCTCAAGCAGTTCTTTCTCAAACGTGCGTTTGCCGACCGTTACGCGTTCTCCGCGAACCTGCATGCCGCTTACACTAAAAAGGATAAGAAAGCGCTTCGCCTGATCGCAAAAAAGGTACCGGCTATGATAAAGAGCATCGCTAACCTTGAAAGCTCATTCCGGACAATGTGGCTGAATCATAACAAGCCGCAAGGTATCGAAACAATTCAAGCCCGTTTTGGCATGCTGAACGCGCGCTACCACGAAATAGCACTGCGTCTTGGTGAGTACATCAATGGTACCGTAGAAACAATACCCGAGCTGGACTAATACGAATACCGGATCCCTTTTGAAAATCCCGGCCATCCGAGCTCGGCACAGCTCGTTATCAGCTTGATATTCTTTCATTATCTCCGTAGTATTTGTGCGTCAACCATGTTTATTGGCTTTTGGAGAGTGTGAATGATCAACAGAAAAGCAAGCTCCTGTCAGTCGATAGCAACAATAGTAGTGTGTCAGAAAGAATTAAGCATGTAAAACATTTGAGTGCTATTTTCAACACGTGATCATCTGCCGAGACGAGAGGTTCTTATATGTTGTCTGTTCTGCCCTGCGTCTACTTCATCCTTATATTCATACTACTGCGCTCTTTGGCCAGACATAACTCACGACCGATAAGGGAAAGCCTGCTATTGTCGGCCGTGATCTGTGGATTATCAGTTTTTCTCTTCACGGAGACCCTGAGCCTTTTCAAAGCCGTCACTCCGCTTTGTGTCACACTTGTGTGGATCGCCGGAATCGTTACTGTTGCTGCTTGCATTGTGGCTAGGTTCAGTAAAACTGCGCCTGCAAAATCAGTAATTCCTGTTCTGACTCCGTTCGATGCTTTTCTGCTTTGCCTGCTTCTTCTTGTTGTACTGATCTCAGGCTCCATTGCGATAGCGGCGCCGCCCAATACTTGGGACTCCATGACATATCATATGAGCCGGGTAATGCACTGGATCCAGAATCGTACCGTTTCTTTCTATCCCACCAACACAGTGCGGCAACTCTATTCAAATCCCTGGGCAGAATATGCCATTCTGCATTTCCAGGTTCTCAGTGACGGCGACCATTTCGCGAACCTAGTTCAGTGGTTCAGCATGCTCGGATGTATTGTCGGAGCCTCATTGATCGCACATCAGTTCGGCACCGACCGC
This sequence comes from Verrucomicrobiota bacterium, assembly GCA_032123435.1. Taxonomy (GTDB): domain Bacteria; phylum Verrucomicrobiota; class Kiritimatiellia; order UBA8416; family JAQBFJ01; genus JAQBFJ01. Next base: position 3,057 of record JAQBFJ010000028.1, on the reverse strand, counting down.
CATGGTCAACTTCTCAGTGGCATACTGGTGGCAACCATACCCATGGGCATACTGCAGGCGTCTAGCACTCAGAATGACTACGTCGCAAGCTTCTGGATGATCACTTTTGCATACTATTGCCTTCTTCTAAAACAGGAAATACGAACAGAACACTTGCTGGCCGCTGGGATCAGCCTCGGGTTGGCACTGTTGACAAAAGGCACAGCGTACATTTACGCGTTTCCTTTTATCGTTTGGCTTGGAATCTCATTGATCAAAACCGTGAACTGGCAGAAATGGCTTGGCGCCGGGACGACTGTTGTTTCTGTAGCCTTCCTCATCAACCTGCCCCACTATGCCAGGAATTTCAGTCTGTCTGGCAGTCCCACAGGGCCGCATACGATACGCGGCTTTAAGTTCACAAATGATTTCGTCTCATTTCCGGCACTGGTCTCCAACGTAATTCGAAATACAGGATTGCACATGGGCACCCCATTTCAATATATGAACGGTGCTTTTGAGAGAGTTATCTGCGAAATCCATTCGCTCATGAACATCCATATTAATGATGCGCGGCTGACATGGAAAGGGACGGAATTCCACGTTCGCGAACTCAATTATAGTGAGAACACATCTGGCAATCTTGCCCACCTGATTCTAATAGTCGTGTCACTTCTTCTCATTGCATATCTCTCCAGGAAAAAGAAATTCTCCGTGGCCGGTAGCTACCCACTCGTGCTGGTTGCGGCAGGCATTCTTTTTGCCGGCTATCTCAGGTGGCAACCTTGGCACAGCCGTCTGCATCTTCCACTGTTTGTGCTTTGGATGCCATTCGTGGCTGCAACACTGCGGGCTGAACTCAGCAAGACCAACGTGCGAGCTATCGGAATTACCTTAATACTTCTATCTGCACCATGGCTCCTTTATCAAGTGCCTCGATCCCCCACAGCACGGGAAAACGTGTTCAACACAAACAGAACTACCCAATACTTTCGAAACTATCCAGGGCTGGAACAAACATACAGGGATGCAACCGCTTTTCTGGAGCAGGAAAAACACTCGCAGATCGGGCTACTATTAGGGGGGAACGATTGGGAATACCCTTTATTCGTCCTCCTTGGAAAGGCTAATTCCACGATACGACTTGAACATGTGCACGTGAATAACGGATCATCAGCAATACAAATGCCCCCATTTGATCCAACAGCCATCGTTGTGACGAGATATCGCAAGAAGGACAAATGGAAGAAAAAGGAGGAACTCTCGCTGGAAGGAAAGATTTTTCTAAGGGCGTGGGAATCGGACAATTCTGACGTTATTGTGTTTGTCGCTGGTTCAACTCCAGGATCTTGAAGCCTCTCTTGTTGCCGGGCCTTGAACAGGCCCAGACTTCTACCGCATCGAATTGTTCCTTGACCTTATCCAATATGTGAGGATCGCGCGGATACGGACACATCGCATTGAATATGAAGAATGTTCTTACTCCATCTTCGAGAAGTCTGGATATCTCGAAGAGAAACGCATCATTCCCCGCCACAAAGGTATGTCTACTGATCAGATCGGACTCGGCCAAGTATATGTCCACACCCATGAAGGGATGATCCCAACTGTTTGAACGGATAATTCTGATTCTATCCGGCTTCGACCTGGCTGCCTCTGACTCAAGGAATTTCGCCATTTCCGGCAGACCGTAACCAGATGTCCAACCGGAAATGAATTGACTCCTGGTTCTTGGCGCCAACCTGGCTTTGGACGGCTTTGCCAAGATCAATACATCCTGCTTAATGGGCAAAGCCAGCAATACTGCACATCCAATAGCCAACAGACAACCTGTTTTTTTTGATTTCCCGTACCGGGCATTCAGCCAGTCTGCCACGTATAGTATGAAACAGGACATGAGCGCATATACAGGCACCAGTGCCACCAGGAAATAGCGTGGAAACCACGTGCCCGCGAATAGAATATAGGGAACAACACATCCGACCGCTGCAAGCAACAGGAAACGTGCCGCGCTTCGTTCCAGACGCAAGAGCGACCACAGTGCTGACAGCGCCGCAATCACGAATAACGGGGGAGTCAGCATGATCCAAAACAAACGAAACAGCGCCACGGAATTCTTCATCGCGAGGCATACCGTTCCCTTAAGGTCACGCATGCCACCAGTCTTCTCGGCAATCTCGTGCGGCAAGAATCCGGCAAAACACCAGCCAACGAAAAGCGCTCCAATACTCAACAAGGGCAGCGCAATCCGTTTCAGAGTCTGACCCCATGACTTTCTCGGCGTCATTGTCAGCACTGCCAGCGGAGGAATGAACACAAGCATGATGCTCGAGAACTTCATCAAAAATGCAAAGATGAGCGAAGATCCCAGCCCCACCTGGTTCCCGATCGTAGATTTCCTGGCCAATCTCAGAGAAAACAGGACAACCCCTGCCATCGCGGCAACAGTGAATGCATCCATCACAACCACGCGATCATAGAACAGCGAATAAGGAACGAATACATAGAACGCTGCCGCAACGAGACCAAGTCTCACACCGGCCAGCTCCTTTCCTATCAGAAACATCAGCCAGAAACTGATCGACCCGCACATGGCACTGCTTAGTCGTGCCGCGATGCGCACATCCATGGGGAGATACAAAAACAGGCTGACTATCCGAATCGAGAGCCATTTACCCCATTCGGGCGCCGAACAATATGCACCCGTGGCGGTATTTCTCGCAGCCTTTATATAGATCGCTTCATCGATAAAGAGCGGAAGATTAGCCAGCAGGATCAGGCGCGTTGCCAGGAACACGAAGAAGAGGATCGCCAAAGCAATTACAGTTTGTTTCCTGCTTATTGCCATGGCTTATCCCTGTTCTCCCGCCGCGCCAATAGATAGATCTCTTTTGAAATCGGAGCTGTCTGCCAGATATCCGCTCTGCGTCCCTTCCCTCACCATCTCCAGTACGCGTTTGATCCGATAATACTGCGGCCGTGATTTTGTTTTCATTATTTCTCCACCTGTGCCGTTAGATGGTACACCTTCTCCATATACTGGGTGACAGATCAAAATGCACATCTATCGCCCAAGAA
>JAQBFJ010000027.1:0-5832 GCA_032123435.1 Verrucomicrobiota bacterium | reverse complement strand
TCCCCATATGGCAAGACACCGGCAAACTGGATAGATTTGGATAGTCTGATCGAGATTAAAAGCGGAATTGATGATCCAAGACATAAGTCAGATGCCAGATACTTAAAGAAAGTAAAAGAAATGAGCAAACAGAAAAAACGGAAAATGTAGAAGCAAAGAAGATTTCACCACGGAGTTACCATGTAGGAATAAAAAAAGGTCAGTCCTCCATGCCGAGATCATGTAAAGTAAGCGATCTTCGGCTAAATTGCAAAAACAATAAAAAGGAGGACTGACATGAGCGAAGTTACCATGTGTGGGGTGGACATGCACGACAATAATTTAGTGTGTCGAATGGTTGTTGGCAAGGGTGAAGCAGAAACGAAGCGTTACGGAAACACTGATTCTGGGCGCAAGCATATGTTTGGGGATTTAAAAGGTGTGTCTATGAAACATGGGGGTGGACGTATCGTAATTGGATATGAGGCATCAACGCATGGTTTTTGCCTGTATGATGATTGCAGAGATGCTGGGGTTGAGTGCTTTATTTTGGCTCCGACAAAGATGAGAAAGTCGAGGAAAGATCAAAAGAAGAAGACTGATGAAGCGGATGCGCAATTGATTCTGGAAACGATCAAGGGACATATTTTGGCGGGAAATGAATTGCCAAGTATTTGGATACCTGATGATAAGACGCGTGCAGATCGGGAAACGGTACGCGCGAGGTTGGATCTGGGCACAAAACTGACAACAGTAAAAACACAAGTGCAAACGTTGCTGAAGGCTCACCGTATGAGGAAGCCTGTTGGCGTGGACAATACATGGACCAAGCCGTACAGGAAATGGCTGGTATCGTTGTCTGGAGATTGGCCGGCGTTGGCTACACTGGTCAGGCAGGTTAAAAACATTGAAGAAGAGATTGTGATCCTGGACTTGGAGGTAAAAAAGCTTTCGCAAGATAAGCGGTATGCACTTCCATCTAAAGCATTAGTTGACAACATTCAAGGTGTAGGTCTTTTAACGGCAATGGTGTATTTGACGGAAATGGGTGACTTAAGTCGATTCGCGAATAGACAAAAGGTAGGATCTTTCCTTGGTTTGGTACCGTCGAGCAACGAGACGGGAGAAACCGCTGATAGAAAAGGTCATATTACCAGGGAAGGTTCGTTTCGCGTAAGGAGGGTATTGTGTCAGGCTACATGGTCACATGTAACTCATGGTGGCGTTGAAGCACCATCCTACAATCGTATTGTTAAACGAAATCCGAAACACAAGAAGATTGCCGTGGTGGCAGTTATGCGACAACTGGGAGTTAGAATGTGGCATATTGGTCTTGAAGCTCAAAGACGTGCAAATGTCTTTAAAGATGTGATAAAAAACATGGAGGTCAAACATGTTGCCTGATCTTTCAAAAAGGGCTATGGCAGAAAGACAAAAATAGGAGATGATATTCCCGAGGTTAATGTGAAAGCGATTGAATCATTACGTAAATCACGAGGGAACGAGACCGATTGTGTCTTGGTTGAAAAAGCCGACACGGAGTGTGATCCGTTCTTACGATACGGTAATGTGATCTCCATGTACCCGCATGGAAGATCGAATAGCAGGCTGTACGTGATTCGCGTTATCATATGATTTCGGGCTTTGGAAGATATGACTTGATATGTTTCTACATAGCAGGGCACCGAGATACCCTGCTTCGCTGATAAGCTCCGCAGGGCAGGCGGAGGAGAAAAGGAGAAGAGAGTTGATTTAATTTGGAAAGATTTTTTCCGAAATTAAATCAATGTCCTGTCCTTGTTGGTTTCATGATCTCGGGCGCTCGAGGCGGGGGCGCCGGGTGGTGAAATGATCCACCAAGGCATGATTTCGATAGCGATCCCGATTTCGATTTGGATGCTTCCAGTAGTAAATGCTTTAGTTACAGGATAGGGGTGAGGAGGTTGCAGAAGTTTTCCAGCAACATGCGTCTTTTAGGGCGTGACCGCCATGACGTCAGATTTAGTTCCGTGCTTAACGCTATATCTTCCAGGACTATACGTTTCAGTTCGTTGATGAAGGTGTCGTCATAAACCGCCAGGTTGGTTTCGTAATTGAGTTTGAGACTCCTGACATCAAGATTGGCTGTGCCGATAATCGCAAGCGTATCGTCTATGATCATGGCTTTGGCGTGAATGAATGGCGGCGGTCTTTCGTAAATATGGACACCAGCAGAAAGAAGATCATCATACAGTGCTTTGCCTGCCATGCCGGCATATATATGATTATTTTTCAGCGGAACCACAAGACGTACATCAACGCCGCGTTGGGCTGCTGATCGTAATGCGCGAATAATGTCATGGGTCGGCACCATGTATGGCGTAACGGCGAGGATTTGTTTTCTGGCCGATATGATGGACATGAAAAATGTTTCAGTAATGATTTCTGTTTCACCTGTGGGCCCGCCGTTCACGACGCGTATAAGCGCATTGCCGACTGGTGCTATGTGGGGGAAGTGCTCTTTTTTTAATAGTATTTCCGGATCATCATCCGTCATGAAATACCAATCTCGCAGGAATGAGTATTGAAGTTCCTGTACTATTGGGCCTTGGATAGCGAAATGATAATCGCGGACAGGCTTTTTCTTGCCGCGGGTTATGTTGTCCGAATCAAGGTTGATTCCACCCATAAAAGCTTTTTGTCCGTCAATAATGAGGAGTTTCCTGTGATTTCTTAGGTTGATCTGAAACTGTCTTTTTATCGGGTTAGCCTGGGTCCAGCCGGTAATATTCATATTGGGAACATGGGAATACTTTCTCAATAAGCCGCTTAGCCATGCATTGGTTGACCCGAACCGGTCGTACATCAGGCGAACTGTTACGCCGGACTCGGCTTTCCTCTTGAGGTGTTCGAGGAATTTGCGTCCGACGGAATCGTGGCCTATAATAAATGTTTGAAAATGAATGTGGTGTTCAGCCTGATCAATGGCCTCCAGCATAAGAGGAAAGGCCTTATCGCCGGTTACCAGTGGTTTGATGTCATTGCCACCGAGCAGTGGATAGTCGGCCAGAATATTGTTCATGGCGTTGTTCAGTTCTCTGGTAAATGGTGAAGGTGGTTCTGTTATAAGCGCCTTATGGACGGACTGCCAGTAGGCGAGGGGCATGTTTCCTTCTTCCCGGGCTTGTCGTTCGGCAAGCAGTTTAACGTTTGAACTGTGTTTATGCCATCCTTTCGTGGGTACTCTGTTGATGCCGAAAGACAGGAAAAGCAATGGTCCGATAATAGGCAGACACCATGCCGCGAAGATCCACAGGATGGCGGATGCGGATTCGCGACGGTTTTGGAGGCAATGTATTGTTACCAGGAAGAATGCGATAAGGTGAAATATGGTTCCTATGGGGATCCAGAACCAAGCGTTTATTTGAGACACTAAGGCCAGAATGTTCATCGTTGTTCGAGTATACCTTATGTTAACGGCGCGGCAAGGTTAGAATGGGGAATATTTGACCCGGCTTCGGTCGCAATAGCGTGCTACGCCGAGGCAAGCCCAGTAGGAGTAGGGAAAATTTTAACAGGATCAACTGGATGTAAATCTTTATCCATCAAGGAAACCGTTCAAGAAGCCTGGGCTGAGACTATTGTTTGATACAGAGCTCTTGGACCATCTCTCGTCTTGTTGATCCTGTGGTCCTGTCTAAAAGAAGGATTCTTCTCTCAACGGAATTCTATTTCTACACGGTCAGCCGTTTCAAGCTTAACGCCGGGAATATTCTGGAGTTCATTAGCGGCAGACGCGAGGTCGGTGGACTGCGACAGGGAAGTTATCTTCATGAACGCGTTATTATCGGCAAGCTTGTTCACATCCATTTCGAATAATGTAACGAATTGTTTGACATTGCTTTTTTTGCCCTTTCCGATGTATGCGGCATTTGACGTTAAAATTTTGCCGTCAACTTTCACGATGATACGTATGCGCATACCTTTGAATATTTGTTTCATCATTTCAAGCTGGATCGGCGGCATGGTCATGGGTTTGGAACGAATATCAGGCGTTGTTTCTGATGTTTTATTTTCAGGCATTGGCGGCATGTTAATTATGAGTTTAGATTTCGGGCCCCTGGTATTCACGAACTCGAACGTGATGGGTATTTTCTGGCGGGTGTCCACGGTCGGAGGCGACATTTCCGGCGTGCCGGAAGAGTTATCGGGTTCGGAACTTAATTTCAATTGATTTATATCATCGAATGAATAGATGACCTGGACGCCGGAAAATCCGTCATTGCGCAATACTTTTTTGGCGGATGCCAGTTTAACGCCTGTTCCCATCATTTGTGCTTTTGCGCTGTATTGTGCCATTTCCGTGGGCAGGAGTATATTCTGTTCCTGATCGGTTGTTATTTCCTGCAACGTTTGTTTTATGGCCAGGCTCATGTAAACGGTTTCCATGACATAACCGCTGCCGTCTTTCTTTACGAAAACAAGAGTTGTCGAGTCGATACAGCCGGAAAGAGCCAGCGGCAAGAGAAGCGCCAAGCATATAAGCAGTTTTCTGAGCATTACGTGATTCCTTCGTCTTGTATTTTATTTATCAATAATGGCAATGGAATTGTTAATACCTATCTCATTTTGCCGTGTATGCCAAGCGAAAAACGGCTTGTGTCAAATTGTATGGAGTGAGAAAGAGCGGGGCGTTTTGATTCTGTAATGCTGTCAGCAAGGAAAAAAAGAGTGGATACAGCAAAGAAATTGGACGTTCCGACCCTGTCCCTGCGTTGTTTGGGTCTATAACGCACATTATTCATGAAGAATCTACTGCGAGCGTGTATCTTACACCACCTCAAGGACTTGCCTCGGAACCCGATTTCGACGTGTCTAGCGTCGGGCCCGCCAGCAACGCCGCGATTTCACCATAGTAGTTCTGCATACCCGCGGATTGTGCCATCTCTTGCTACATCTTACCAATCAATAACGCCATAGCGGAGACGGTCCGGGAGACGAAGTCAGCCCTTAAGAATGTCGTCACCATATTCAAATGAAGGCCTCATGCCACCTGTTGCAGACTCAAACAAAGGTCTTTCAAAACTTTATTTTGGACAGGCATGGCCGTTTGTTGTTACGGTTCAAAATTAGAGGAGATCAATTGAAATGGAAAGCAGTGGCAAAAACCGCTCTGAGCAATATGATATAGCAATTATCGGCGGAGGCATTTCCGGAATCGGGGCGGCACTTGCCGGCATAGAGGCGCGGAAACGGATAGTTGTGTTTGAACGCGATGTTTGCTGCGGCGCCACGTCAAACAACAGTCTGCGGATTATTCATGGTGGACTCAGGTATCTCCAGTCAGCAGATATGCCGCGCGTGATCCGGTCAATAAAAGATCAGGCTTACTGGCTCGATCATGCACCCGAAGCCGTTTCGCCATTACTCAGCATGTTTGCTCTCCGGCAGACAGGGCTGAAGTCCCGCCTGCCTATGCGGGCCGCCGGATTATTCTACCGGAACATCTACTCAATGCTGTCCAGCCGTAAGACAAAAGCAAAAACCATCACCGCAAAGGAGGCGGATGCCATCTCACCCGCACTTTCCGGCTCCGCAAATTACGGGGCTTTCATCTGGCAGGAGGCCTTGCTTTCAGCACCTTTCCACTTCCACGGAATGTTGAAGAACCAACTACTGGACGCCGGCGCAGAAATACGGGAAAATAGCCCTGTTCAAGCGGTCTGCCAGACAGCATACGGTTACGAAATCAAACCGTACGGAATAACTGCCCGCTCGGTTATCGCCACGCTTGGCCCATGGTTTGGAAGCGTACGTCTCGAGGGAATCGATCTCCACCGTCCAGCATTTCCAGCCGGATGGTGTAAAGCGTTC
>JAQBFJ010000026.1:0-6659 GCA_032123435.1 Verrucomicrobiota bacterium | reverse complement strand
GCAATAGATATGAAACACGATGCGCTGAGTGCTAACATTGCTAACAGGTTGCGTTTCATATTCATCTTCTATAAGCCAACTTATTATTATACCGACTAGACTTTATAGTATAACACTTTTTCTCTAAAACAACGAAATCATCTCTTTTTTATTGAAAACATTGGCCAATACTTAGATTTGAGCCCGTTTTCTGCTCCAGCTAAAGCCGACTGGCAAAACCCAGCGTCAATACCTTATTTTGCTATCTTGGGGGCGGCCCCGAATGGCGCTAACTTAAGTCCTTTTAGCATCTGATTGTCCCCATGTTGTGGGAGTATTTCGGGCATTACCGTGAATGACTCTAAGAGCATGCTCTCTTCGCTAAAGGCTCCTGTTCATAGGGATGAAAAATACCAATTTGTTGTCCCATGCCAAGGGCCCAGCTAAGGAATACGTTAATCAATGTTTGCAGGTCCTTTTCCATAATAAACATGCTTAAGTTAGTGCTATTCGGACGTGACCCCTATATTTTCTTTTCATGTGTGACCTCTTGTCCTGAGAGGCGCTTTGAGAGTGTCTTGAGTTTTTACTGATTTCCTGTAGATTCTATGACATGTTTTCATATCCTGTCCGAGTAGTTGATAAGGGGAGATCATAGGATGGACAATGTGACGCGAGAAGATTTCCTGCGAACGGCGATCAAGTATCAAGATGCCTTGGTCAGCTATGCCTATGGTCTGCTTCAGGATTGGGCCTCGGCACAGGATGCTGTGCAGGAAGCGTTTATCGTTCTGGACAAGAAGTGGGGAACACTACGACAGGCTGATAGTATATACCCATGGATGCGACAGGTGGTTCGACATAAGTCAATAGACATGATTCGCTCCAGAAGCCGCGAGACTACCGTGGGCGATATGGAGCTTCTGGACCTAATGGCTGACCAATTCGATCAGCATATGGACGATAGGTTTGTTGAATTGATGGAAAAAAGGAAGAAGATTTTACGACTGTGTATGGAGAAGCTAAGAGGCAAATCTTTGGATATGCTCATGGGATTCTACAGGGATCGAGCGTCATGTAAGGAACTTGCCGCTTACTACAGAAATACTGTTAATGCCATACGTTTGCGTCTGTCACGCACTCGGCAGCAGCTTCGGCAATGTGTCAGACGCAAAATGCTTGTTGCGGAGGATACGGCATGAACTTAGAAGAACTTTTTGACAAGTATCTCCATGGTGATTTGCCGACTCATGAAGTCGGAAAGCTGAAGAATCTTCTCCTGAAAGATCCGCAGGTTGGAGAACAGCTGGTAGAGTATGTCAGCGAAACTGCATTACTTGTTCGAGTAGGAACACAATTGCAGGGCGCACGCGCTGAAGCGCACGCGGTGGGACTGAAAAGGTTCATTAAGTACAGGCAAGAGTCAAGACTCACGCCCTTTGCCGCCATTATGAAATATGGTCTATTGCCGCTCAGTGCTGCGGCGCTCCTGCTATTTATGGTGCGTCTGCATAACTTTCATGTTATTGAGGCAGCAACGGAACAATTGGTATGCAGGGTAATGACAATTGACGGCGTGGTCGAATGCACCTATGAGTCACGTCGAGGCCCCTTGAAGCAGTATGATACTATCAACCTGGGCGACACTATCCGTACCGCTAAAGGTAGTCATATACACCTTCAATACCTGGATGGTTCCAGAGTTGAATTGCAGGGAGATTCGACACTGACGTTGGCGAAACCGGGCAACGTCAGGACTGCATCCAAGCACGTACAGTTTGATACTGGTGTTCTTCTATCGCGCACATCAAGGCAGCCAACGGGAAAGCCTTTTGTGGTAACTACACCGAGTGCGCGCATAACAGTGCTTGGTACAGTATTCATGCTGAAGGCTGATTCTGCATCAACACATCTCGATATGATTGATGGCAGAGCCAGGATGGAACGACTTTCTGATGAAGAATCAGTTGAGGTAAGCGCGGGACAATATGCAGTAGCTGCTAGAGGCGTTGAATTGATAGCCAGAGAAAAACAAACTGCGAGTAAGCAGGCAATCCGAGTACCACGTATCACTCGCGGGCTGCAGGTGCTCTATGATTTTGGTGAAGGAAAAGGCGACATTATTCACGATGTTTCCGGTTCAGAAAAACCTCTTGAGCTTCATATTGGCAACCTGCAGGCGGTTGAGTGGATAGAAGGCGGATTGCGAATCCGGAGCCCGACAATTATACGATCCGCGGACAACGCAAGACAACTTATCAAGGCATGCGGGAAGCAAAACGAGATTACGATTGAGGCTTGGGTGCGACCGGACGTTGCACATCACCCTCAAGAAGGAAAAGCCGCTTGTATTATCAATCTCGGCTCATTGTTTGCCTTACAGCAGGGCTTGGATTCCGGCCCTTCTGGACTATTCAACATTCGCCTGCGCACATCCATAAATGAGACGGGGTCGGCGCCATCCGTTTGTACCCGTGAGGGACTTGTGAGCACGGCGCTCACCCACATTGTCTATACACGCAGTATGAGCGGTTCTGTAAAGATTTTCGTCAATGGCATTGAAGAATCTCTGTTTTACGCATCATATGATTTTCAAGGCAGCCTTCTTCGTCGAGTAGTTGCCAATTACATTGAAGGTGTTCTGGATAACTGGAGCTCAAGATTTCCATTAGTTCTGGCCAATGAAATGGCAGCAGAAGATCGGCCGTGGCTTGGGGATATCTATCTCGTCGCAATATACTCGCATGCATTGACGCAGTCCGAGGTAGTGCAAAACTATAGAAGTTTCTCAAGATAGAGAAGTGCGGCGATTCCGACCCGCAGCGGACAGAGCCGACTGTTATGGTACTTTTCTGCCATATCCTGTGACATGCTCTCCCTGTCTTTTCAACCACTGTATGGAAGACATTACTGTGTGATAATGCCCAATTCTGCCATTTTCCGGTTTCTTTCCGCGAAACCGTGACATGTCTTGCCCCTTTCCCCGACTATTATACATGAGAGAGGACACTGTTGCTATGAGACGATTGACACAGGCTATTCTCTGGCTTTTCTGCACGTTGGCGAACATATCGTTCGCCGATGCTCCGACCATAAGGAGCATATCCTGCAACGGGGACGTCGTTGATCTTCAGTGGGATACTCCGACAAATCGGTTCATTATCGAGAGGAGCACGTCACTGACCGACTGGTCAGATTCGTCCCTTTGTGTGGCATCATCGACCGGGGTCACCGCCAACGCCGTACAGTTCTCTTTACTCGGCGAAAGCACGGCATTCTTCCGCCTGTGGCATGGCTTGCAGGTCGTGCGCTTCCCTGACAACGATCTCGCGTCTCTCGTGCGAGGTTCAATAGCGACCAAACTGAGCCCGACCAACGAGATCTATGATATTGAGCTAGCAGGAATAACGGACATTGCTGCTGAGCATCGGTGGGACGTGAGCGTGGGCGATCTCAGCGAGCTCGGTTTGCTGACAGGCCTGACCCGCCTGAGCCTTCCGGATAGTGAGATCACCGATGTGACGCCACTGGTCGAGCTGAGTGGCCTGACGCATCTTAGTTTCAGGAACAGCGAGATTGTTGACGTGGCTCCGCTGAGCGAACTGACGGCCCTCATGAGTCTGCGCCTTGGGAGCGCCGGGATCACCGATATCACTCCGCTCGACGAGCTGAGCAACCTGGTCGCGCTGGACATTTGGCATAACTCAATTGCTAATGTGGATCTTGGCGGGATGATGGATCTAACGAGGCTGAACCTTCAAAACAACGGGATCACAGACCTGAGTCTGAGCGATATGCCCAGCCTGACGGACCTTTATCTGTGGGGGAACCTCATTACCAACGTCAACCTGAGTGGACTGACCAGTTTGTTGTCCCTCGACCTGGCGAACAACGAGATGACCAGCATTCCGGAAATAGCCCTGGATGGAATGCCGGACTTGGTGAATCTGGTCCTTCGCAACAACATGATCACGAACGTAGCGTCAGGCAAGATTCCCAGCTACATCAAGGGCATTGATCTCAACTACAATGCCATCACGAGCCTGGCCGGGTTGACCGAACTCGTGGGTCTACAAGAATTGGAGTTGCAGAACAACGAGATCTCGGACATCAGCCCGATAGCTGGACTGACGAATCTCCGGATGTTGGACCTCGAGAACAACCACGTCACAGACCTGGCCGCGCTGAGTACATTGACCCAGATACGCGAACTGGATTTGCGTAATAACGAGCTTTCCGACCTGGACTTGCCTTCGCTTCCAAATCTCACGAACCTATGGGTGGGCGCCAACCCGATCTGCAATATGAATCTGCAAAGGACGCCGAACCTCGCATATGTTGGCCTCAGTGGGAACCACTTCGGGGGCGAAGAGGGAGGGGGCGCAAACGTTCTGGCCGGCTTGAACGGACTGACGAAGCTGCGCGAACTTGACTTGCGGAGCAACGAGATCGTGAACCTAGTGCTCAGTGACCTGCCGAAACTCACGAAAGTGCTTGTTTCGGAGAACCGAATCAGGGTTGTTGCCCTGGACGGGCTGGCTTGTCTGTCAGCCCTGAACTTCGAAAACAACCAAATGACCGAAGTGCCTGACATGGCCCTTACCGGCCCGACCGACCTCACGAGCCTGGACTTCCGCGCCAACCACCTGGCCTCCATAAGCGGGGATGACATCCCTCCGGGCATCACTTTCCTGGGTGTGGCATCCAACCTGGTAACTAATGTAGACCTGGCTTCGTCAACCAACCTCGTTGCTCTGGATCTGAGTTGGAACCGGGTTGGGGATCTGAGCGGGTTGTGTGGGTTGGCAAGCTTACAGAGCCTGGACCTGCGGCACAACCTGATAACGGATCTGCACCTTTCCGGATTGGGTGATCTTACAGCACTGCACGTACAAGGCAATGCAATCTCCAATGTGAATCTGAATGGACTGACCAGCCTGTCGTCTCTTGACTTGTCGAGTAGCACACTGAGCGCCATTCCGAGCATGAGCCTGGACGAAACGCCGTGCCTCACGGAGTTGAACCTTAACGGGAACCTAATAACCAACGTGGCATCGAAGGATGTTCCGCCGAACTTCACGTCCCTGGACCTGTCCAGCAACTTGCTGAGCACCGTGGACCTTGACGCCGCGACCAACATCACGGTTCTGGACCTTGGCTACAATGAAATCGTGGATCTGGCTCTGTTGAGTAATCTGGTGAACCTGGAGGAACTGGATCTGCAGGACAACCTAATCACAGACCTGTTCGGTGCCAGCGGATGGACAAACCTGTGCGAGTTGGACCTAAAGAACAACGACCTAACGGATTTGGGCCCGTTGGGTACATTGACGGCAATGCGCAGGCTGAGTCTTCGCAATAACCAGATCACGGACGTGGGACCCCTGAGCGAACTGGGCGAGCTGCGGAAGCTTGACCTGGAGGGGAACACGATCGCGGTCCTGGATGGATTGGCGGCACTGAGAAAGCTGCGGGAGCTTGATCTCGAGGATAACAAGATCACCGACCTGAGCCCATTGAGTACATTGACGAAGTTGCAGACATTGGATCTCGAGAACAACGGGATCACAGACTTGGGTCCGTTGAGCGGATTGACCAGCCTGCGCGAGTTGGATCTCAGCAACAACAACATCACGGACGTTAGCCCGTTGATCGGACTCGTAGATCTGCATGAATTGGACATTCGCGGCAACCCTATTACCAATCTGAGCGTATTGGCGCAGCTGCCGAGTCTGCGCGAACTAGAGGTCGATATGGAGGGCGCTGAAGCCCTGACGACCGTATGCCAAATGACAAACCTCACGTCACTGTGCTTAGAGAACCAGCAGATTGCTGATCTCGAACCGTTGCGCAACCTGACGGACTTGCAGGAGCTTGATCTTGGCAATAACCTCATCACGGACCTATACCCGTTGAGCGCGTTGACGAAGCTGCAGACATTGGATCTCAAGAACAACCTGATCATGGACCTCTGCTGGCTGAGCGGGCTAACCAGCCTGCGCGAATTGCACCTAAAGAACAATCAGGTCACAGACCTGAGCGCACTTAGCGACCTGGTGAACATGGTAGATCTGGACGTCAAGGATAACAAAGTCACGGATATCGCACCCCTGATAATCAACATGTCACAGGATGGGGTGCTCCGCGATCTCGATCTAACGGACAACCCCCTGAGCGTACTGGCATTTACGGACCAGGCTGCCTTGCTGGAGTACTACGAAATCACGATCGAGTACTAACGAGAAGTGCTGTCCCCGGACACTGAAACCATTCTTTGCTTCTTCATTATTCGTAGAGCATCCAAGAAGCACGACATCTTCCACATCCTCAAGACATTTCAGAAGGCCAATCTCATAAGCCGAAACGTACAGGCCAAACAGAACATCTCACAAGAGCAAATCCCAACCGAAATAGAAAACATCAAAAGGCATTTCTCACAGGGCATTAAGGAACATACTAACGGTTATGAATTGCAGTGGGATGAATTAAATCTTTCCAATATTGACAGCAGGGAAGAGCAAATTCGTCGCATCAGGATATGGGGCAAGTTATCGGTATTTTCGTCAGATATTCTTAATTGAAATGAACTACTTCTCCAAAACCAACTACTTACAATATCTTAAATGCCCTAAACTCATCTGGTATTCTCTCAACCGCCCCACTGAAATGCCCCCTCTCTC
>JAQBFJ010000025.1:0-3362 GCA_032123435.1 Verrucomicrobiota bacterium | reverse complement strand
TCGTCCTTGTGAAGCGCTCTTCCTGAGCTGCCGCGATAATCTCACCATCACGCACCAAAGCCGCCGCGGAATCATGATAAAAAGCACTGATGCCAAGAATGTCCATTTTGCCAACCTCTGCAAATCAATTTAAACTAATATTGCTTACGATAATCTTCCGGCCCACGCGGCGGTTTCTTTTGTTTCACCCAGTATGTTGATTCATCAGACGGAAAACGCCTCTTCATGGGATCGATCCCGCGCAACAATAACACCAACCGGACAGGCGCAAAAACAATATAGAAGAAAGGACACAACAAAAGCCAGGTCATGCCTGTTCCTGTCAACCGGCCAATTCCCTTCATGAAACGGTTGAACCCGATAAATAACGAAGGAGCCAGAAATCCGCTTACCAGTACGAAAATCCCAACACAAAAAATCACCACGGGTATTCCCATAAGCTTGAACACAAAACGCAGAACAGCCGCCGCAACGATCATTAAAAGAAATTGAATAATAACGCGTTTGCGATGATACGCGGCCACGCCTTTGTTCCGTCCTCCGCCGTCTTCACGCCAACACCAAATAGCTTTGGACACGTTATTTTGCTTAAATTCCGGCATTTAGATTCCCTTTATGAATAAAGTGATCACCACATATATCTCTCATATATAACACGACAAATAAAAACAATAAATATCCGAACATAAATCATTGCATATTAAACCGTGTTTCCTTTATTATCCCGAGATTAACACAAACTCTTATTTTATTGAACTTTATCATATGGAAAAACATTTTCAATGAAATGCCGCCGTTACTCATTTATCACGGGCAGTATAGTGTTTCTCGCGCTAATGCTCTTGAACAGGAATGCCTTTGCCGACAATGTACTCCTGAAATCCCTTAATGAGAACCGGGTAAGCCTGGCGCTGAAAACATCCGAACATGACAGAGATATCTTCGAATACGATGATATGACACACCATGAAGCCACCCTGGAACGCAAATTCATGGAACTTTCCTTCGGACTCGGCGATATAACCGATATCAGCCTGCGTTTGGGACAAATGGCATGGAAACTGAATTTTACCGGCGGCGGGACATTTGATTTCGGATCGGCATGGGGAGCCGGAGCAAGAGTGAAAATAACCGAAACAGAATATCCGAAACTGACCGTCTCGTGCGTCATGGAGTACAATCACGGAACACCCGAAGACAACGAACTGTCAATGCCTTTTGAAGGCGATATCAAGGAATGGCTTATAGGTATTGAAACAAGGCATGCTGTTAATAATCTTCAGCTTTTCGGCGGAATCAATTACTCGCAGGTATCTTTAACATACCGGCATGCCGGTACGTTCGGCAGACGCGAAGGAGGTTACGAGGAGGATAACAACCTTGGACTGTTTGCCGGATGCGAATGGTATGTCGTCCCTCAACTTTCTCTGTCGGCTATATTGAAAATCATGGATCAGGATGGTCTTGATATGGGGCTCACGTACCATTTTTAATAAAGTAAAATAAATACGTATAAAAGAATGAAACCTGCAACTAAAACAATCATTTGTGCAATATGCCTGATCACAGCCGTATTAACATGCCGGTCATCAGCACAGCATTCCGACATCAAGTATTCAATAGGCTATTCCTTCGAGAAACAGTTCGTCCAGAACATGGCAGAACATAACGGCATTAAACCAGAATACGATCATTACCGCATGACATCACGCCAACGCTTCACGAACGGCAAAATTACCTATAGAGACAATTCTTCATTCACTATGAAACTGGGCCAGATAGACCTCGAAACTCATTCCTCAGAAGGCGAAACAACCGAATTCAAGGCCCGTCAATGCATAGGATTCGAACTCTCTCAACTGGTCCCGGCAACATCCCTGAAGGATAATCTCTGGTTTAATTTTACTTTCAACTATATGACTTTCTCTTCCGATGAAGCAATGACCACTGCAACAGCAAAAAACTCTTTTAATTCCGGAGGAGAAGTCGACATCACATGGGAAGAAACCATACTCGCCGCCACGGCTGTCTTTGATGATGAAGATTATAATTTCTTCATCGGTCTGCATTATGCCGACACTGCAATCTCACAGGACAGAGCTCTAACCAGCCAAACAATTTCCAGCAAGTTTAAACCTGATGACTTGTTCGGAATTCACGCCGGCCTGACCCATGCTCTGATAGAAGATCTTATCGCCAGCTTTGATGTAACAATTCTGAATGAAACGTCCATTAAGCTGGCTCTTCTTTACACTTTCTGATTACTGCAGAAAAAGAACCCAATGACAACATCTAGCAACAGGTCCGTTTTTCTTTCTTCCATCACAATGCTGACCCTTGGCATCGCGTCAGCACTCGTCTGCGTAACTGCCGCATGGTCATGGTATATGCGATTCATACTGGAGGTAACGCCTAAAAACGGACCTGCCGAGATCTCTATAATTATTCTGCCGCCAGCCCTAAAAGTATATATGGTAAGTCTCGTTATTGTGCTTTCGGTGCTAGCACTAATCTTTCGATACGCATTCATCACAAAACAACTCAAGCGGGTACGCGATGCCGGATGCGCAATGCTATTGTTCGGCATTGCTTTTCTAATTGGCCTCAGATACTCACACGACGCCGTACCAACGGATCCAGCCATGATATTTTTCTGGCAAACTGCCATACCTGTTCTTGCGCTTATGGTTGTCTTTTTTATCGCCCGCTTAATATACGATCCTTTGAAATCATTCATAAGCCGGCTCCATAATCTCAAGCAATCAAGACTGTGGCTGTTATTCTTTATTCTCGTTCATATCCCTTCATTCTGGTTCGCGCAACCATGGAAACCTTCCTTCTATCGCCACCAACACCTGGGCGGAGACGAACCCAGGTACCTTCTAATGACCCATAGCCTCGCAAAGGACCGAGATTTTAATCTTTATAACCAATGGACACACAATAATCGGAATTCGTATATCTGTCCGACAAATCCATACAGGGATCCCGGCGATGAATTCTACGCGAGACGAGCACGGGAAAAATGGAATGCAGGCAAACCGCAGTCAACCGCCGAATACTGGCATGAGAAACGCTACGGCATAGAACGCCTGGGGCTTCCCATTGTACTCGCCCCGGCTTATAAAGCCGGCTTTGAATGCTTCAGACGCCACCGATATGCCGTGGTGTTTATGCTGAATATTATTCTTGTTTTCACCATGGCTAACATCTACCTGCTGGCCTTAAACCTTACCCACCGTAAATCAGCCGCACTGCTTAGCGCCATTACTGCCGGACTCAGCGGCCCGCTCCTGTTTTACGGAGTATCGGCTTACCCTGAAGCACTTGGCGCCGCCTTGCTGATATTCTGCGCTCGCAAA
>JAQBFJ010000024.1:0-8348 GCA_032123435.1 Verrucomicrobiota bacterium | reverse complement strand
GAGTTCCGGAAGCTTTACAACGCAAACACGATTGAATTGCGTCCTAATGTTCCTGCCGACATCGCGCCACAGGCGCGAAAGTGGTTAGCCGGATACTACGCCCACTGCTCTGTATTGGATTCCTGTATAAAAGATCTTCTGGCCACTCTTTCGTCATGTGGACTCGAAAAAGACACAATTTTTGTCTTTACGTCTGATCACGGTGACATGCTTGGGTCACAGGGTCACACGAAGAAGCAGCGTCCATGGGATGAATCCATACGAGTTCCGTTCCTTCTGAGATATCCAGGATTACCAGATTGGCGACCGCGAGAAACTAACGCTTTAATTGACGCACAGGATATAATGCCAACCCTTCTGAGTTTATGTGGCATACCCATTCCTGATACTGTGCAGGGCCTCGATTTTTCTGAGCACATCGCGGGTGGCAACGACGCATCCGACGGGACAGCGCTCATAATGTGTGCGCAACCATTCGGCCAGTGGGCTGTCACGCACCACGGTGGCAAGGAGTACCGGGGTCTGCGAACAAAACGTTACACCTATGTTTGTGATCAGCAGGGGCCCTGGCTGCTCTATGATAACGAGGTCGATCCATACCAGATGCGGAATCTGGTTCATGCTCCAGGGAGTACTGCTGTTCGAGGCAAACTGGGCAAAGCCCTCCAGCAGAAACTTGATGAGCAGAGTGATGAGTTTCTATCCGGAAAAGATTATATAGAGAAATGGAACTATCCCGTTGATGAGACGGGAACAGTCCCGTACACAGATTGAACATATATCGTCTATGAACGCGCCGTTTTACGGTGATGGCTTGCAGTCGTGAGTGAACGGTGATATTGTGCAAATACCATGAACATCATAACAGGCAAATGAAAGATGAAAAAGCCTAACATTCTGTTCATATTGGCTGACGATTTAGGTTGGTGCGATCTCAGTGCCGACGGCAGTAACTACCATGAAAGCCCGAATACAGACCGCATTGCAAATGAAGGAATGCGTTTCACGCAAGGGTATGCCACTTGCCAGGTGTGCAGCCCATCGCGTGCAAGCATACTCACGGGAAAATATACACCAAGGCACGGGGTTACAGATTGGATTGGTGCACCATGCGGTGAAGCATGGAGGGAAGCTGGCCGATTCAGCAAGGTGCTACCGCCCGAGTACGAGCACGGCCTTCGTGCCGACGAGATGACCTTTGCTGAAGTGTTACGACGATCAGGCTATCACACCTTCTTTGCGGGGAAATGGCATTGCGGGGATGCGGGTGCTTATCCCGAAGATTTTGGGTTTGAGATCAATAAGGGCGGCTGGAAGTCCGGCAGTCCGAGTGGCGGTTACTTTGCGCCCTGGAATAATCCAAAACTTGAGTCAGGCCCGGATGGAGAATCTCTTCCTTTGCGGCTGGGTCGGGAAACGGCGCAATTCATCACGGACCACAAGGAAGAACCCTTTCTAGCCTACCTGTCGTTCTATTCCGTTCATGGTCCCATACAGACCAGCAGGGACAGATGGGAGAAGTTTCGAAGAAAAGCTGTTGCGCGGGAAGTGCCTGCAGAACGTTTTATATTCGACAGGAATCTGCCTGTGCGGCAAGTGCAGGATTGTCCGGTCTATGCGGGCATGATTGAGGCAATGGACGATGCTGTGGGGCTGGTTCTTGATACACTGGATGAATTAGGCCTGACCGAGAATACCATCGTCTGTTTTACGTCGGACAATGGCGGGGTGTCGTCCGGCGATTCATACTCTTCGTCCATGCTGCCGTTGAGAGGCGGAAAGGGACGCCAGTGGGAGGGAGGTATTCGTGAACCGTTCTATATCAGGTTTCCGGAGTTGGTTGAGGCTGGATCAACCTGTCAGGTGCCCGTATCGGGGATCGATTTCTACCCCACATTTCTTGAGCTTGCCGGGATACCTGTTCCGCAGGAGCAGATCATTGACGGCAGGAGCATGGTTTCATTGTTAAGGGGTGAGCGAGACGGCGAGATTGCTGAGCGCGATCTGTTTTGGCACTATCCGCACTACGGCAATCAGGGCGGGGAGCCGTCGTCGATCATCAGAAACGGCACATGGAAGTTGATTCATTATTACGAAGATGGTCATGATGAATTGTACAACCTTGACTCTGATCCGGGTGAGCGGAACAATCTGTTTGCGCAGTACAGGTCAAAGGCGGCTGAGCTTCGTCAGCGTTTGGATTTCTGGCTGATTGATGTTGATGCGAAGTTTCCCATTCCGGATCCGGAATACGATCCTCAGAAAGAAAAGGCTTACCTGAACGGATTGGAGCATGAGTTGATGCCGAAGCTTGAGGCCGAGCATGCTGAGTATCTGGATCCGGACTGGGAGCCGAACGAAGATTGGTGGGGAAGCCAGATAACGATTGACTGATTAAAGTGTGAGAATTGAACAAAGTCCTTAAAGCGCACGTTGCAACAGCGCCGCGGCACAAGGGAAACGTTATGGAAGGGACAAGATATGACCAGGAAACTTTCTGTGTATGACGGCTATATCGCGGCATTGATCTACATTGCGCCAGTATAAGCATTTGGCCTGTAATATATTTATCAACAACCGCGTCTATGCGACGCGGGATCCGTGCGTATGAACCGTGGACAAAAATCGCAACCAATGAAGAAACTACTTTAACCTTTAACTTCGTCTGATACAATAAAGGCACAAAGACAGTTCCCGTGTCAGATATGAAAGGAGGCATGGAAAACAATGAAAGAGATTTCAACAGACAAAGCACCTTCAGCCATAGGGCCGTATTCTCAAGCTGTCAGAGCCGGTCAATTTGTATTCTGCTCTGGTCAGGTAGGAATAAATCCTGCAACAGGCAAGTTCATTGGCGTTGATATTGAAAGTCAGACAAAACAGGTGATACAGAATTTACGGATGGTTCTTGCTGCGGCGGGGCTTGATTTAAGTCATGTTGTCAAAACCACTATTTTCCTTGTTGATCTGGAAGATTTCTCATCAGTGAACAAGATATATGGTGCAGAATTTGGTGATCACAAACCTGCCAGAGCGACTGTGCAAGTTGCCGGACTCCCGTTGGGTGCGTTGATTGAGATAGAGTGTTCAGCTTATATTCCGGTATAGGAATATCATAAAACAGAAGAACGATATGAGCATAGCAAATAACTGGTTTTATTGGGCTTTGCTTTCCGCTGTATTTGCGGCACTTACAACAATTCTTGCAAAAATCGGCCTCGACAGTATTGATTCAGATTATGCAACTCTGATCAGAACCTTTGTGATAATCATCATTCTTTCTGTATTTATTTTTCTATCCGGAAAATGGATCAACCCGGCCAAAATAAGTCATAAATCATTGCTGTTTTTAGTATTTTCAGGACTGGCAACCAGCGCGTCATGGCTTTGTTACTTTCGCGCGCTCAAGATAGGCCAGGCATCTAAAGTAGCGCCCGTAGATAAAATGAGTTTAGTATTGGTTGCCATCTTTGCCGTTATATTTTTACACGAAAAACTTTTAGTCAAAGATTGGCTGGGTATTCTTTTGATCAGTATTGGTGTGATTGTCCTGGGCTTAAACAAATAGTTAACCTTATAACCAAACATTCCAGCGAACGCTAACGCGCCGCTGAGTTTTATATCAGGTAAGCAGAAAAAAAGGGGCTAATGGATACTCGAAGGCCGAACATCCTGATTCTTTTCACAGACATGCAGAGGGCGGATACAATCCATGCGCTGGGCAATAACATCATCAAAACCCCGCATATGGATCGTATTGTTACAGAGGGTACAGCTTTCACAAACTGCTTCTCACCTTCACCAGTCTGCGTACCGGCCCGATGCTGTATGCACTATGGAATGTACCCGCAGAACACAGGACTATTCGACAATGGCAGAATGATGGACGACAATGGTGCATCATTCGCGGCAGTGCTGGGTCATAACGGCTATCGGACGCATGCCATCGGCAAGTGTCACTTCACGCCTGATCTTCATGCCCTGCGCGGTTTCCAGTCGCGCCAAACTCAGGAAGAGTGCACGTCCGACCCCGATTCCGATGATTACATTGCCTGGCTGCGGGACAATGGATACGATTACTACGAAGCACACGGCGCACGAGGGGAGATGTATTACATTCCTCAGGTTTCAACACTTCCTGCCGAAGCGCATCCATCACAGTGGATTGGGAATGAGAGTGACCGATTCATTCGCGAATCATCCACAGATGAGCCATGGTGTTTATTCACCAGTTTCATTCATCCGCATCCTCCGTTCGCGCCACCCAAGCCGTGGCATAAGCTATATCGCGCGCCCGATATGCCGCTGCCCTTGACATCAGATAAAAGCTTAGAACTACACACATGGATCAACCGACTTCAGAACCGATACAAGTATCGGGATCACGGTGTGGACGTGAACCTGCTTCGTGTCATCAAGGCATATTATTACGCCACAATCTCCTTTGTAGACTATCAGGTTGGCCGAATCTTCAGTGCGCTTGAGGAGACCGGGCAATTCGATAACACTTTGATCCTTTTCACGTCGGATCATGGCGAACATCTGGGAGATTTTGGACGTTTTGGCAAGCGGAGTATGCATGACGCATCGGTGCGAGTGCCAATGCTTGTTCGTTATCCGGCCCGTTTCCCGGCAGGACAGAAGTGTTCTGCTACCACGTCTCTCTGCGACATATTTCCGACTCTTTTGGGTGCAAGCGGCGTGTCCTCTGAGGGCTTGTGCCTTGACGGGCGCGACATGAGCGAAATCGTCAGGAACCCGGATCCGGATCGAATCGTGTATTCACAATACGCCAAAAACGAAAACGCCATCTACATGGCTGTAAATGAACGATGGAAATATGTCTATTCTGCCGGTGACCGTGCAGAGTTCTTTTTTGATCGGCAGACCGACCCCACCGAAACCACTAACCTTGCAGATACCACGGAACTGAATGGTGCCAAGGATGAACTGAAGCAGAATCTTCTACGGTTTCTGGAGTCCGTCGGCATGACCGAGTCTTACATAGTGCAGGACAAATCACTGGAGTGGCATGAGTATCCCCGTATTGACGAAAAATACCTCGAAGATCCTGACGCCCAACTTTCTTTCCAGGACTATCCCAGTTACCCAATGAATCTTCCGGGATACAGTGAAGCAGAACCAAAATCATTGAATGCAGGCGAATCTTGACAGCCCTGACTTACAGCGAGTCCTGTTGCGCGGGTGTGAATGGGCTGCGACCGGCATAGTAACAACGTAGAGCATTACGCTTTCGGCGACCGGCTGGAGTCTGTGCCATGGCGTGCATAGAACAGCAGTGGTCGACCCCGTAAAATAATATTATCTTGCCCAATCCTGGCAGAAGGATAAACATAAGAGAAGTTCACGGATTACACGAACGGGAGAGGAGCAAGAATCATATCATGATATTTACGTGGCTGGTAACGTTGTTTATTGCCATGCCGATTCTGGAACTGGCTGTGCTGTTAAAGGTACATCAATCTCTTGGATTGGGTAATACACTAGCCATTGTCATTTTTACCGGAGTCGTGGGCGCTGTTCTTGCACGGGCTCAGGGTCTGATGGTTATGACGGCAATACAGCGTGACCTGGCTGAAGGCAGAATGCCCGCGCCACGTCTGATGGATGGCGTGATGATTCTGATAGCGGGCGTCCTGCTGATTACTCCTGGCCTGATTACCGATTCGGCAGGATTTTTGCTTCTGCTTCCTCCGGTACGGGTTTCCATCCGCGCATTGCTACGGCAGAAACTAGAGGAAAAGCTCCGCAACGGCTCAACGAACCTTACCATTTGGCGATGGTAAGGATTCATGACCTGACAATCTGCATTTTACCTGATTGTCCGGTGAGGTTGGTATAAATATATGTTGTCTTCCAAGAGACAACGCAACGACCAGGTAGATAAAGTATGAAACAGGCAGTAATAATATGTTTGATCTTATGTTGCGTCGGTTTTGCGGATGCCGCCCAGAAGGAAGAAAATACGGGATTCAGAAACACGTTGTGTATGGGTGTCACGCTGATAGATGGAAATAGCGAAGCATTACAGGCTAATGCCGTTATTATGACCGAAAACGATAAAGAAGAACTTAGCTCACTGCGCGCGGGCATGGAAGCGAACTACGGCGAAAGTACCGTCAGCAGTAATAAGGAAATAACAGTCAAGAATCTTCGCGCGTTCACAAGTGTGAACAAGATGATCAATTCCAAAATGTTTGGTTCAATGCATGGCGAGGTTCTGTATGATGATATTGCGCAAATCGACTATCGTGCGACGCTGGGGCCTGGCTTGGGCTTTTGTCTGGTTAAGAACGACCAGATGTCACTGTCTGTTGAAAACGGGCCCTCATATGTATGGGAAAAGATCGCCGACGCGCGCGATGCGTATCTCGGCTTGCGATTTGCCGAACGATGCAATCTTGTAATAAGTAAAGTCGCCAAAGTGTGGCAGTCATTAGAGTATCTGCCCAAGATGGATGACTCCAGTGATTACCTGTTAAATGCTGAACTCGGTGCCGAAGCCGGCATGAACGCACGCATGAATCTGCGTATCGTATTGCAAAATAAGTACGACAGTACGCCAGGCCCGAACCTGGAGAAAAACAACCTTACATTGATTGCCGGGATCAGCATTAAGTAAGAATGTGTATCTCCAGCCTGAATAATGCATGCTAATTGTGTGAAATACCCGCTTATTTCACGAGTTCAGAGTGCGTGTAAACGCCGGTTGAAAAGTGCAGCACTTGAGTTCATAAGTATCCCATGACGCGGACCGCGTCAATTCTTCTTTTTTCTCCCCAATTTATTGGGCCACTGTATTGTCCCCGTGGTTCTGAGCCGATGTGGTTGCGGAGTTATCTCGTAGGGTCCCAAAACTCATCTGCTGATATTTTCGTTTAATTATCACTCTTTTCTTATAGCATGGCCTGTTTCTAAATCACATACGAAAGGAGTTTTTCATGCCATGGAAGAAGATGCTGGCCTGTGTGTCTGGAGAAGTAAACGAGGAACTACAAAATATAATTGATTACCTGGTCGAAGAAAACGACACTCTTACCAGCGAACTCAGGAAACGCGGTAAACGGATTCTGCTTACTGACGAACAACGCCAATCTCTTGCTGAAAAAGCCGTGGCCATGGGAAGAAAGCATATGAATCAATATGTGAGTATATTCCGGCCCGAGACTTTATTAAAATGGTTCAGAAGACTTGTGGCCAGGAAGTTTGATGGCTCCAGAAAACATAAACGGCATGGACGCCCATCCATCCCAATAGAGGTTCAAGATCTAATTATATCTATTGCAAAAGACAATCCGGCCTGGGGTTACGATAAAATCATGGGTGCACTCGCTAATTTGAACCATGTTGTTTCCGACACTACCGTAGCCCGCATTCTTGAGAATCACGGTATCTGCCCTGCCCCGGACAGAATAAAGAAAACCACCTGGAAACAATTTATTAAATCTCATAAGCATGTATTACTGGCTACCGATTTCTTTACCACTGAAATCTGGAATAAATTCGGCATTACAACTTATTATGTGTTGTTTGTTATCCACATAGAAACACGCAAAATAGTAATTTCAGGTGCTACTGAACATCCGAATGCTCAATGGGTTGAGCAATGCGCCAGGAACCTGACGGGGTTTGATGGCAATGTTCAAAACATGCGGTATCTTATTCATGACAGAGATTCTAAATATACCGACTCTTTTGATAATATCTTTCTAAGCGTCGGCATTAAACCCATAATATTGCCGGCAAAATCTCCCAACTTAAATGCTTATGCCGAGCGATTCGTCAGGTCAATCAAAGAAGAATGTCTGAACAGAATGATATTGTTTGGCGAGAAGTCTTTACGGTATGTTCTAAAAGAATACTCTGAACATTATCATCACGAACGTAATCACCAAGGCAAAAACAACAAGATCCTTTTTCCTGATAAGCGACTGAACAATATGGGGAATATTGTTAAGAACGAACGACTCGGCGATCTTCTTAATTATTATCACCGCGCAGCTGCTTAATCTTGGGTGTTATAAACTCGTCTTGAACATTTACAGGCGTTTTCTGTCTTCTTGCCGGAAATCACCTGAAACACGGACGAAGTTATCTGTAATTTGCATGCTCAACTTCTTGATCCATCCCCTAATTCTATTGCTTCAACTGCCATTCAGCCCCCCTGATGACTTTTGGGACCCTACGGCCGTGCAACTTCGGATCCCTCCGATCATGGCAGCGGCACTTCGGGTTGCCGCACTTGTTACCGTGCTTGCGCAATGAGCCGCGCAACACTGGCGGAAACTCGCCGAGCTTCGCCAGCAATCGTTCCCGCTCCTTAACCA
>JAQBFJ010000023.1:0-4271 GCA_032123435.1 Verrucomicrobiota bacterium | reverse complement strand
CCTCAAAATAGTAAAATAAGGGGTTGACGTTGGATATTAGTTTTGTCAGAATGCAGAGGTAATGGCAAGACAGCTCAGATTGGAATATGAGGGTGCGATTTATCATGTAACAGTGCGTGGTAATGACCGGAGGGATATATTTCTTGATGACAAAGACAGGAAATATTTACTGTGTACCGTAAATAAATTCATCTGAGCACATTTACTGTTCAAAAGCATACTTTATCATCTCCCTGTTTCCAATCTTTTATCTCCTGATTCTTATATGAGTCACGACAGGCATTCTTCAAGCCCAGCATTAATCGAATACAGGCAGACCGATCCTGTGGCAAAGCAAACGGAAAATAGCACGAAGGCAACTAAGCAGCGTCTACATAATAATGATTTAGCAGACCGCCGA
This sequence comes from Verrucomicrobiota bacterium, assembly GCA_032123435.1. GTDB lineage: Bacteria > Verrucomicrobiota > Kiritimatiellia > UBA8416 > JAQBFJ01 > JAQBFJ01. The sequence goes on along the minus strand of JAQBFJ010000023.1, from coordinate 3,871 downwards.
GTTAGACAATAAATCGGTTGAAATATGAAGATATGAGCGTAAAGTAAGAAATAACGATTAGCCAATGAAATCAGGTGTGGATGGCTTTGATGAATTTATTTACGGTACAGGAAATTATCCGATTCACGCATGCAGACCGGAAGCAGGGCGTCAATAATTTCCCGGGTCTTAGCGGACACCAGATACTCGTCTTCGCCGAATATAAGATAAACAGACTTGGTCATAGTTCAAAACCATAAGCTGAGAAGGGGCAACAGGACAACACTCCGGACGAAATTCTCCAGAAATTGACCACACTCAACCAACATTTCCCTTTGGTTCTATTGCCTCAATTGCTATCATTGCCCGTGGATCGTGGATGAGTTTTGTGCCCCTACGCCTACGGCCGTTCCGCTGTCAGTCGGTAAAAACGAATTTCATTGGTGCCATTTGGATAAAGAATATTGGTTGTCACCAGCGTTGGCGGCTCGTTGGTTAGAATAGCAGTCCATGTCACGGAAGTTGAAGTCATATCACTTCGGCAATGAAGAATCTGTCTCGCGTTGATGCCTCCCTGCCAACTCACCCTGACGCCACCCGTCTCCACACTTATGCCGGTGAACCGCAGAAGTGAATTCGCGTTTGTCGGGTTTGTATCGGCAATATATTCAGCCAACACCGACATGGCGTCCGTGTCGGTATCTGCAGATGCCGAATCGGCTAGAAGAGGATTTAAGGAATATAAGACTTCCCATCCGTCCGGCAACTGGTCACTGTCGGTATCGCGATCACCCGGATCCGTACCGCGATTATACTCTCCCAGAGCGGTCAGCTCATCACCATCGTCATCAGCCGTGCTATTTGCGTTTGTACCGCCTAAATTGGTATCTTCCCAGAAGTCAGCCATTTGATCCAAATCCTGATCCACAAACTCATCCATGCCGATATCCACCTCGGATATAATGTTGCTGTACTGCGGATGATCCCACCGCTGCTCCCCATCGAGGTCTGGTGACAGACCAACTGAATATACTCCGGCGTCTATGCAGGGAGAACCGCTCTTAAGACGGTATGACGGAGTTAAAAGCGGGTCACTCTTCATATTGTGATCACCCGGCCATACACTGGTTCCTTGAACAACACAGTACCCAACGCTGAAGCTGGCCAGACTGTCTTTTTTTATGCTGATGGCGCAATTTAAGATTATAGAGTTCGACATACAGCCGGTTCCCATGTCCTTGGTTCGAACACCAATGTAGCATGAGGTAATTGTGTTATTGATTATCAGCGGATTTGAACCATCCCGCACCGAGATACCCTCGTGACATCCGATAATCAGGTTGTTTTCAATAAGCGCGTCCGACGTTTCCCCCAGCGAAATTCCTTTGTCGGTAATATCCCGTATGATATTTCTTCTTAAGATTGCAGGACATGTCCCCAGATCTATTCCATCGTCCATGCCGTTCCACATTTCGTTTCCTTCGATCAGGACAGTCGCATCGCCGGGACCTGTCCACGTGTAGTTCATGTCCACAGCGTCGTATCCCGAAGGCATTGCCCAAATCCGGTTTGAAGATATAACGCCAGCACAACGGACAAACCTTGCGGCCTCCTGTGTGTTTTGCATTGTACATCTTGATATCGCGACACGTGAATCTTCTCCCTGAACAGCTTTCGATTGTATATTGCTGAATGCGCAATCCGATACCGTCAGATCTGAACAAATTCCGTATATAGCGCCTGTATAGGTGATTGAATCATACAAGACTGATGTTAGGAACGAGAATGTGCAATGTTCAAACACACCGGTGGCACACAGGTAAGAATTGTTCGTCCCGCCCATAAAACATATACCGCCACCGAACGTACTTGCAGGATAGCCGGAAAACACGATGGGATTAGTTTCCGTGCCTAAAGCGTAAATCGCGCCATAGGCAATTATGTACGCATTGCTATAAGTCCGCACCTCGACTCCGGGCTTTATTTCCAAGAGTACATTGGTATCAACAACCAATATATTTGTAACAACATAAGGACTCTGGTTCGTATCCCATATTGTGTTGGATGAAATTATCCCTCCAACCTCGGTCGCTCCGGCAGGCATAACAATGATGACCAATACGATAATCAGGCAAATTAAACTATATATGAAAAAAATATTAAGGGGATTACGTCGTGATATTCGACAATTCATTTAGACACTCCTTGACAGGTTAATGTCTTTATCCACTTTAACCCCGTCATTGACAATAAAGCCTGCCGGCAAACAGACTGGACAGATGTAATCAACGATCGTTAGTCTTTTTTTCATCTTTAGCCCTTATGGCATCTTTCAACACACGCATTACCATCTTATCTTTCGGACGTCCGAGCGCCTGCTTGCTCTTAATGATCCGCGCCAAGGGCAATACCAGAATCAAAACACCGGCCAATTTCATCTTTTCCGCAGACTTAGCTTCCTCTTTAAAGGAATTCAACCCATGCATGTGCACCACAATATCAAACAATTTGACACTATCCCCGGCAAACATCGGGGGATTTTGGGAAATCGACGACACGAACACGCCATCTACTTTTTTCAAAGCTTTTCGAATCCCCGGGTCATTCAAATCCTTAAACCAGAGGTCTACATCCTGTGTAACCACCGGCGCTCCCTGTAAAGCAGCCGCAGAAAGCCCCACAATCATGAATTCGACATGATTACGCGTAAGCTCCTTCAAAAAGGAAATTTCACGTTTCGAGAATATTGCATTTTCGTGCACGGGTCAGAGCCCTCCGTAACCGGATCACCGGATATTCCTCAAGCAACAGAAAGGTATGACGAACATTATCGAGATCAATCCCCGGATATTTTGCCGCCACCTTGGCGACATTCCTTGCCAGAAGTCTTGCCTTCCGAATCGCCTCCGATTCCTCTTCCAGAAAAGCAGAAGGAGAGATGCCCAGCAAATCAGCCACGACTCGTACCGATCTGGGAAATACGGTGTCTTTCAGGGGCAGGGAATAAAAAGCGCTACGACTGACCCGCGCTTTTCGGAGCACGCCCGAAAGCGTCAAACCCCGCTTTTTGCACAGACGGCGCAATTTCTCCGGAGACAATTTCATGAAGGCAATATACCATTTAACAGCACTTACTCAACCATATTCTACAATCCATGTTCCAATTGAAAAGCATACAGCGCTTACCGGCCTTTACCGCCCAGTTCGTCCGGATATTGCATCAGTTTAGAACGAGGCAGATGCGCGGCGTCTTTCCGCCTCAATAGATTTTTCTCATCTTCTTAAATTCTTGGCTTCTTACTGCTGTACCGTAAATAAATTCATCTGAACACATTTCCTGTCTAAAACGATACTTCATCATCCCTCGATTGCCAATATGTTATCGCACAATTATTGCATGGGACATCATTTGTATCCTCGAAAGCCAGCAATAATTGAATATAGGCAGACCGATCCTGTTAAGAGTTAAAGCAACAGAATCAGGTGATGCTAATTGAATCTTCAGAAACTCATATTTTTCAACCAACTCCTGATTAAACATTTTGTAAATATGAAGAGCTAACGGATTAATCTTATATGAATCATCAGGAATATTATCAGCGGATGGAACGTTGCTCATTATATCTCCATGTTAGACAATAAATCGGTTGAAATATGAAGATATGAGCGTAAAGTAAGAAATAACGATTAGCCAATGAAATCAGGTGTGGATGAATTTATTTACGGTACACCCTAATTGCCTCATTCCTTCAGAGCGCGACGGCGGCGGAATCGACGGTTACCACTTCCTTTTCCGGCGCACCGATCAAGAGAGGCTCCAAGACTGAGGGGTCAGCCCTCAAAATAGTAAAATAAGGATTCATATTACTTTTTCCGTTTACGATCAAGCGCC
>JAQBFJ010000022.1:0-3351 GCA_032123435.1 Verrucomicrobiota bacterium | reverse complement strand
TCGATACAAATAAGAGGACCCGAATGGCCGCTGACCCGAATGGCCGTTATTTTCAGGGCTCGCGCACGTAGCTAGCGATGCCGTGCAAAAACTTGTTAGTCGCTATTGCTTTCTATTTAAATTTATATGATAATACTCAATATGAAAGGTTTATCAAACATCATTGTATCGTCACCTGAGGTTCTGAAGGGAACACCTGTGTTTTTAGGGACGCGAGTTCCTGTGAAGAACTTGCTGGATTGTCTGGAAGCGGGTGATTCCATTGACTTATTTCTGTATGACTTCCCGACGGTGAAGCGGGAGCAGGTTATTGCTGTGCTGGAGGCGGCAAAACAGGAAGTGCTGGAGGCAATTCCTGCATGAGGGTGATTCTTGACGAATGTCTCCCTCGGCGACTGCTGAGAGATCTTCCTGATCATGCCGTCACGACTGTTCCGAGGCAAGGGTGGGTTGGTATAACCAATGGGGCCTTGCTCGAGCGCGTTCAGCCAGAATTTGATGTGTTTGTCACAATGGATTCCAACATTGTGCATCAGCAGAACACGGATAATCTTCAAGTCTGCCTGATTGTCTTGCATGGGCCGAACAGTAATTATGAAACGCTTCAGCCGCTTGTGGCTCAAATTCTCAAGGCGATTGATCAAGCTAAACCTGGTGCCATTATTCATATTGGCGACTAACAAGCCTGCCACAGCTTCGGTCAGTCTTGCTCGCTTGAGTATGTCTTGAACATTGAACTTTTGCCGTTCGACTTCTCGTTCTTGCGCATTAAGTTGGGATAGTTGAGCAAGGTGGCGAGGGGCTTCTGAGGCGATGCTCTTTGCTTTGAGCTCAACTAACGTTGTAGCGAGAAGTAATAGGGCTGTGGCGATGTAATATTTCATATTCCTATGCCGAACGTCACTCATCAGGCGCAACCTTTAGGCTGTCGCCTGCAGGAGATTGGGCATGACCTTCATTGTACCAGGACTTCTTTTGGAGTCCGAGCCGAACCGACCCGCCGGGCTTGTATGTGTGCTCCGCCCTTCTGGGTGAACGTCTCCACCGCTCCGACATTGCCCTCAACAACCCAGTAGTTGATATCGCCGGTGCCTTGGTTCTTGGGGTCATAGATATTGAAGTCGGTTGCCTGCCATTTGTTGTTTTCGTCGGTCTGATTCTTTCCGGCAATTTCCATGTCCAGTTGCGTAATGGAGAAGCCATGTCTGCCGGTTACCGTGACGCTGCGCGTGCAGCGCTGTGCACCGACGCGGCCGAACCGAGAGGCGTGGTGGGCGCATCTGAATTCCAGACCATTGATATTTGAGGCCAGATTGATGTTGTCCCCATCAGTGTGTTCGTTGACGAGAATGCCAGAATGATATCCCGTCACGATCACGTTGCGCAGGATGGTCAACGCACCATTGTCGCAGGCTGGGGTACTGATGCCGGTTGTGCCATGAGTGGGCCGGGAGGCCTGCACGTTGTAGAGGTCGGTGTTGACGAACACGTTCTCGAGTTTGGATTGCGCCGCATTCAGCAGGTCTATTCCCCCGATAGCAGGATTGTCATATGTACGGACGTCAAGGTTGCGGATGCTCACGTTGACGCCGGAAAAAGTCCCGTATAATTTTTTGGGTGAGTTATGGACCGAAATGACCGCGGGGCCAGATTTCGAGATGCACTTGATGATAGTTCCATTCGACGGGAACGGAAACGCCCCGATCGTTCCGAAGATTGGTGTCGGTTCGCTTTCGCCTAAGATTTCAATCGTGATCCACTCTTTGGTTCCAGGAATGATCATTCTTCCGCGGTAGATCCCATCCGGAATAAACATGCGCCCTCCACCCGCCTCAATCATGGCATTCACACATGCCGAAAACGCATCGGTGTTGTCAGTTTTGTCGTCGCCCTTTGCACCGTAGTCAAGAATGTTGAACAAGCGTCTGCTGACGACCGGTCCGGTGGAGTCCGTCATTTCCGTATTCTCCTCATCACATCGCTGCCGAACGTCTTGAATGAGGATTTTTCGCGTATGCGGAAATATCCTCCATTCGTTTGTTCGCTTTTATCTGTTCTTAAGATAGCTGGACAAATCTCGATAATAATTTTCGTGGGGACCAATCATTATTAGTTCAAGATTGTCGCCAACGAAACGGTAAGAAAGGAGATACTGGGTTGAATGTATCTTAAACTTATGAACAAAGACACCTCTGAGATCACCCTTCTTCTCCTGTCCTATCGTTGGATCTTTAACGATCTTGCGGACCTGGTTATCGAGAGTCCGTTTTTCTTGTTTTCGGAATCTTCGAACCTTCTTTCTAAATGAGCCTGATTGTAAGATTTGCATATCAGATCAACCAAACTTGTATTCCGAACACTCGCCCTGTTCCATCTCTTCAATCCCAATTAGGATATCCTTTATCAATCCATAGGTTAGTTCAGGGTTTTCTTCAGAACACTTCCCGATTTTGGCCCAGTGCTCGATTTGGCCAGTAACAGAGCGATTATCGACGGCACTAATAAGCCTAGCCTCTCTAACTAAATTGTCTGAAACTCTTACTGCTGTGGTCATAATAAAACCTCCTTCTTTCAGTCTGCTGCAATAATACAACAATGTGCTGCATATTGCAACATCTTTCTTTTAAGTTAGGGATTCCTCTCAGCGAACGTTGCGAGTCACCGGACATCGGGAGACGCGCTCGGCGCGGCTTCCGATGGTACGGTGGACTCGTCTGGTTGGGCTCCCTCTGTCTTCCTGTAAGTCTCTCTTGAGATGATCTCCAATGACTTCCGTGCGAAGACTCCTTCTTGGATGTCCTGAACGTGGTACAGCGGAGATTCAAAAACCTTCCGGGTCCCGCTGAACGCATCGTATCCGAATGCGAACACCTGCAATGTGCTGTCGCTACCCAAGGACATGATGTCCTCCAGCGTCGCGATCCCGCGACGCAACTTCTCGCGTATTGCAGAGGGGAGAATGTTGTGACTGAACTCATCAACATCACAGACGCGGATGCGCACGGCGAGGCGTCTCTTGCTTCTCCGGGTTGCCTCAAACTTTGGCACTCGCCCGTAGGCGAGTTGGGGGTACAGGACTTCCCAGTTCTTCGGAAAGTCAGGTTTCAGCCCCTTGATGCGCAGTCGCGCGAACAGTTCGAGATCGACCACGTCCCGACTTCCCGCGTTCTCCATCTTCACTCGGTAGCGCCAGCCAGATGGGGTTTCGTCTGTCTCGTCCTTCGCAATATGCTGGGGAATCCGGGTCAGCCCTTGAAATAGGAGTTTACAGTGATGGGGAATTGTGAGATGGCAGGGATATGCCAAGACATCTGAGAGTGGAGTATCCCGGTGCGATCTATCATGTGACAT
>JAQBFJ010000021.1:0-13343 GCA_032123435.1 Verrucomicrobiota bacterium | reverse complement strand
CCTCCGGTCATTACCACGCACTGTTACATGATAAATCGCACCCTCATATTCCAATCTGAGCTGTCTTGCCATTACCTCTGCATTCTGACAAAACTAATATCCAACGTCAACCCCTTATTTTACTATTTTGAGGGCTGACCCCTCAGTCCCCATGGACGAGATATTGCCCAGTTGGCCGGAACGGTCGCACGAGATTACGTGCTAGAATTGTTGGATTCCGAAACGACGAGTATGAGGCGGTGTTATTTGGCAAGAGGCCTCCAGAGGCTTCACTGCAAAGGAGACTTCAATAGGGCAAGAGATATTCTGCAATCGTTGTCGGATGGGATGAGATGGAATAGTTAGAAGCTTAGATGAGCGAGAAGGTGACATTACAGCAGATGGAGTCGTATTTGTGGGGGGCGGCGGACATATTGCGCGGGAATATGGATGCGTGCCGTCTCGCTTCGCTCGGAATCATTCTTGCAGTTCGCTTCCTAATTCGGTGATTTGTTTGCCTAAAGCTTCTTCAAGAGTCAAAAATGCCGATAGATGGTCGTGCTCAGCTTTCAGTTTCAATCGTTGAGTTTCGAGTATCTCTTCCTTGATTCTTGCTATTTGATCGGGTGACAATACATTTTCATCTTCCAGCGAGGTCAATACATTCTGCATTTGCTGGATGATAGGTGTTGATTCTGTCTCATACTGTTTCTGGCTTTCTTCTATGCTTTTCATGGTGCTTAAGGCGCTTGAGATCTTTCGGTGGATCCGTTTAAGCAGTGCTGATTCTTCCATTTTGGCAAGTTCGTGTTCCGAGAGGCTTGCTGCCGTGCTGTGGTTCAACCATGAGATAATGGGAACTGATATTGCGATATCAACTCGCCACTCGTCATCATCAACATCATCGCGTGTTGTTGCGGTGGAGCCGGTAAAGATATCGAATTCATCAGTATCTTCGGATTGTGATCCGGTGGCGTAAGAAAACTGAATAAACTCGAGCCACGGTTTTCTTTCCGCGCATGTTTCCTTGTATTTGGCTTTTGATGCTTCTGTTCGCCAGAAGAGCGCAGTCAGATCCGGCCGGTTCTGGATAGCTTCATTTTCGAGGAAGTTCATATCCATGAGCACACTGTCAATGGGTTTGGGCATATTTTCATCGAATACCAGCTTGATCTGGTCTGCTGGTATAGCCGTTAGTTCGGCTAATTGACGGTGGGCCTCTTCATACAGTTGGATTACATTGTTGCGTTCTGATAATGCACGGAGATAGCGTCGCGAGGCCGTCATTAGATCCTGTAAAGTTGACTGTCCCTGCCGCATGCTTTCTTCCAGGATATCCTGTGTATCCTTATAAACGCCGGTAAGTTGATCGATCAGCTGAACGTCGTTTTCCAGATATTGTATTTCTGCAAAAAGCCTGCATATTTCAATAGTTATAAGCCATTCTTCGTGGCGAAGGCCGGCCAGTACGGCATAATAGTTGGCTGTCGCGCCTGACACTCTGGCGGAAAGCGCCCATGGATTCGGGGGGAACAGGCGAAGGGCCAAGTTGTTTCCGTCGGCATTCGCGGACGATGATCGCGGGGTCAGGTTAGTGCTGAGATACGTGCGTGTGCCCGATGATGAACCTGTTTCATGGGACAGGCGCAATTCGGGGTCACGGATGTCTCGGGCGACAAATTTCTGCTGAGCCGCAACATCAACTGCGGCTCGGAGCAGAGCAATGCGGTCACTGTGTGCAATTGCACGATTAATCGCGGTTGAAAGGTTTATGCGGCCCGTAACCGGCGGCGAAATGACAGGGGCAGGGGTATTGGAAGGCGGCATGGAAAGTTTGTTTAATGCATCAGCTATTTCTGCTGATCTTTCTGAGGTATTGTCGGGATCATCAGGATTATCGGCAGACGGCGCGATGCAGCCTGAGAGGCATAGAACAGCAATGCCTGATATTGCCGACAGAAGAAACATTATAAAATAATGGGGACAAGACCTGATCTTAGCCACTTTTCCCTACTTGTTGTTTGCCAGTTTCTTTTCAAATAAGCTGAAGAAACCTTTGGTGGGACACACGTAAACAGTTTCACCGGGCAGCATGCCATGGTTTTCCTCGAGTTTGACCATAACCCGACGTCCACGCAACTGCATGTCTTGAACAGGGCTTACGCGTGAGGGTAGGGTGTCAATTTCGGGAGCAATTGACTCTACAACCCCGGACATTTTTGAGCCGGTACCACTTGTGCGCCAAACAGTAACTTTCTGTTCTTCCGTCATTCCGCTCAAATACACTTCAGGCAGGAAGACAATAACATAATCGGAAAAATCCGCGATAATTCGGACAATTGGTGTGCCGGCCGGGACTACTTGACCAGGCTGGAGAAAGATTCTGGAGACGATTCCGTTACATGAAGCGCGCAATGTGCAATTTTCCCTCTGGATACGGACGGTCTGTTTCATTGCCTCGAAGATTTGTCTTTGGGCATCTGCCCTATGCTGAATGGCTTTGCGTATATTCTCGCTGCTGCTATCGAGTCGTAAAGATTGAGCGAGATTTTGTTGTTCCTGTACGGCATTGTTGAGTCGTTCCTGTTCGATACGGATTGCTGCAGGGTAAGCGCTTACTTCTTCCTTTAGAGCGGAAATCTCTGGTTTCAGTTCATTGGCCTGTGTTGCATCCATGAATTTTTGTTTGTAAAGGCTGTAGCGCCTTTTCTGTTCTATCTGCAATTCTTCCAATCGCGCGGAAGCAATTTCCTTTAGTCTGGTCAGGGTCTCGATTTGAGATTGTGCCTGTTTTATGTCATCTTCGAACTGTTTTACTATGGTGAGAGTACTTCGCTCGAAATTTCCTATGGAATTTTCGGCTTCGAACATTTGAGCATCAATTTCGGCTATTTTCGCATCCGTGAGGGACGTGTCCATCTGGACGATCAGATCGCCTTTGTTCACTCGTTGTCCGATAGAGACATGAATGCTTTGCAGGCGGGATGTTTCTAACGGAGAGACTGATTCTGATATGGTATCCACAACGCCTGTCATTTCACCCATCTGAATATTTGTCTTATAAATAAAGAGACAGAGCGCAGCAATGGCCAGCCACACCAGAAAAGGCCAGTTGCGCAGAAGACGGCGTGTTCTAACGCCGGGATGCGTTTTTATTTTTATATGTTTTTTTAATACGGCATTTTTGCTCATCAATAGTGTAGTAAAGCGGGAAAAAAGCTTGTTCGCAAGCGTAAACTTGCAAATTATCCAGGAGAATGCAGTGTGTTTCCGGAGATTCAGAGTTTAGCCCGCATATTTCATGAAGAATTGCATGCGTGTGGGATAAGACGTTGTAAAACAATGGCTTTGTGCGTAACCTGGATAATCCTCTGGGTTTCTCGCCTGAGCTTGCGTATGGCCGTCTGAGAATATTCCGATTACAGTTACAGCTCGACGGTCGTGCGCTGCATCAGTAGGCTGGCGTCTTTTACTTCTTCTATTTGATGCATGCCGTCCACGATATCTGCTTGATAGGACGGATCTATCAGTCTCACTTGATATGAATATTCAGTCAGCTCGCCTTGTGCAGCTTCTCGCATGGCAATCAGAAAAGATGCAGAACAACAGCGTTGGAGGACATCTCTTATCTGGTCATCACAAGTGGCATCGCTTGGCAGGAGGAATCGAAGCAGTCCTTCGTATTCGCGTCTGGAGGCAAAGGGTGACCAATGCAGGAATAATGCCGCCGCACTGATGCAGATAGTTCCTATTATAGCTATTCCGTAAACAGATGCTCCGCATGCGATACCTATGCCCAGGCTTGCGAAAAGGAATACCATGTCTCGTGAATCTCTGATGGGTGTCCTGAACCTGACGATAGCAAGGGTTCCCAGGATGCCCAGCCCGCGCGCGAGGTTGTTTCCGATTGCCATAATGAGCATTGCGACAATCATGCCGCCGAGTATCATAGTGTGCACGAACGAACGTGAATACGACAGCCCTTGGAAGGTCCAGCGATAGACGCATGCTATTACTGAGCACAGGATAAAGCTCATCAGGATGGAGCATACAGCCTGAGGCAAGCCGATAGACCGTGCTACAAACAGCGTCGAAAAATCGTTCATGTTTACCCTTTTTCCTAATAGTCAACGCGTGCGCATTTTCTATATCAATTAATATGACAACAAACAATCAGCATACGCGGGAAGCGCCGGGCTCCCGCGAAACATGGATTCCAGCCAAACAGCATTAGAGTACTTGCAGTTTCCGGTACGTTCAAGACTAAAATGCATCACGAGATCTATAATCCACTGAGGCGCGTCGCTGAGTGTTTTTATCTCCAAAACGACGCCGGAAAAGGGGTAAGCTTTGTTTTGAGCGAGAGAGCAGTCCATACTTAGCCATCTCTGGCCTTTACCCCATGATGTCCATGAATTTGTCGGCAGGTATTCCAGTTTACGGTCTATTGTCACACGGGCATAATGGTCTATCTTGCCGAAGTAAGATTCGCGCATATAGCGTATCAGCATAACGGGTCGCGCGCCGATTTCGTGCACAAGCCGCTTGAATGTCAGAAATCCTATTTCTTCCTTCTGGGATTTGAATGTCAGGTCTAGTCGGGGGTTATGAATGAGTTCTTCTGACCATGATTCGGGCGGTATAGATGTCCTTGTTTTTATGATAATGCCCATGTATTTCTGTTTTACTTCCATATAGACGGGTGAACTGCCCGGTTCATCGTATGTTCTTACGCGCAGTTTAAATCTATTTGATGTGTCGTTTTCCTTGGCGTGATGCAGTGCGAGGTCTGGCGAGTCCAACTGCAGGGTAGTGATCCTGTATTGGGGCGGGTTGCCTTTGCCGTGCGGGTCCGGTTCGCAGAAAGGGGCTATGAAATCTCGTATTGCCGGTACCATTGAATTTGGAATGATGTACTTAGCCTCATGCCGGTCAAGCTGGACGTCGTATTTTGCGTGGCGGCTCTGGCCCTGTTTGGTTTCTTTTTTCTTTTTTTTCCTTAAGAGATCTTTTTTCAGTGACTCCCGAAATTCCTGTGAAATTTTGTCGTCAGTCCATGGTTCTGCATTATTCTCTGGAACAGGCGCTTCATTAACGTTGATTTGATCGTCCAGTATTTGTGCATCCATGCAAACACAATATCATGTTGGACAGGCAAGTAAAAGCAGATTCACACTGCTTTGTTTAATTTTTCTTTTGAAGCCGGGCCGATGGTTTTCCTTTATTTTCCGGGATATACGGGCGGTATTTTGAGTGGATCATATATTCAGAATTTCCCGGATGTCTTCTTGTGTCATATTTTGCGGGATCTTATCGTTGGATTCTATAATGGAATCTATTATGGCTTTCTTTTTTTTCTGCAAGGCCAGTACTTTTTCTTCGACCGTGCCTTTTGTAATCAGTTTAATGCTGTAGACTGTTCGTTTTTGACCTATGCGATGGGCGCGGTCTGTAGCTTGATTCTCCACGGCGGGGTTCCACCATGGATCGAAATGGATTACCATATCTGCGCCGGTAAGATTAAGGCCGGAGCCGCCTGCTTTGAGGCTTATAAGGAAAAGCGGGATATTGTGATCCGTATTGAAACGTCTTACAATGGTCATGCGGTCCTTTGTTGAGCCATCAAGATAACAATACGCGAGGTTTCGTTCCGTCAGTTCCTTTTGCAGGATACTCAGCATGGTCACGAATTGGCTGAACACCAGTATACGGTGTCCACCATCCAGCGCTTCGTCAACCAGTTCAAAGAACAGATCCATTTTTCCGGATGGATATTGTGGTTTGAAATCCGGTAATTTCAGAAGGTCCAGATGGCAACAGGCCTGTCTGAGGCGTGTTAATGTTGCGAGTATTTCCATGCGGCATTTATTAAATCCTTCCTTGGAGATCATGTTGGAGATTTTCTGCCGGGAAGATTTCAGCAATTCATTATAAACAGTGATCTGATCTGTAGTAAGCTGGCAGGATGATATCTTCTCTATTTTGTCCGGCAGATCTTTAGCGACTTCGGTTTTGAGTCTGCGCAGGAGAAAAGGGTGTAATTTACGTTTGAGTTTTATTTGCGCGGTTTCACCCTCGTTGTTTCCGTGGGTTATTGGGAGTTCATAATTTTTTCTAAACAGATCGTGAGACGCGAGGTAGCCGGGCATCAGGAAGTCCATGATGGACCACAAATCAGACACGCTGTTTTCGACAGGTGTTCCTGTCAGCACCAGTTTATGTCCAGCCCTGATTTGTTTTGCGGCGGCGGCGTTCTGAGAGGACCGGTTTTTTATATGCTGTGCTTCATCCAGGATTACTGCTGAGAATTCGTGTTCCAGATACTGTTCCAGGTCTCGTCGGAGAATTGCGTATGATGTTATCACTATATTTGAATGTTCTAATTGATCCCATTTATTATGACGATCGGAACCGGTCAGTATTAAGGTTTTCATATCGGGAACAAATTGTCGTACTTCATCTTCCCAGTTTTCCACGAGACTTGTGGGGCATATGATGAGGGCCGGTTTATCGCGCATATGCTGGTTGTATCGTTCAAGCTGGAGCCAGGCAAGGGTCTGGACGGTTTTACCCAGTCCCATTTCGTCTGCGAGGATGCCGCAGAAGCCCTGTTTTTCCTGGAACGCCAGCCAGTTAACGCCGTCTTTCTGATAGCCGCGCAGGATTGAGTTCAGGTGTGGGTTTAATGTTACTGGTTCAATCTGGAGATCGCGGTTGTTCTTATCAGCGAGACATCGCCACGAGGTGGTATCTTCAATATCTATGCCGTCGAGAGCGTTCAGTGATGATTTTACGAAGGAAGCGTAAATATTCGGCATTTGGAAGCTGCCCGGCGTATTTCCTTCGCCGCTGGCGCAATCGGAAAAGACGTCCTGCATGGCTTTTATGGCGTCTGAATCGAGGAGTGCTACGGTGTTTCCGCGTTTTAAAAAAGATTCTCCCTTTAGAATAGCAGTTTGAACATCTGATTGCTGAATGCTTTGTCCTGTGGAATCTTCGAAATTGAATTTTACATCGAACCAGCTGCTATTTCGCGAGTCATCGATATGGACAACGGGTGTCGTGAATGTGATGGAATCCATGTAGGGAGACACTTTACCTTCGAGTTCCACTTTCCAGCCTTTACGTCGTAATGACGGCAGATAACAGCCGAGAAAGTTCAATACTTCCCTGTTGCCGATGATGCTGGACATATTATCGCCATATTCTCCGCTGAAACCGGATGGTCGCAGTCGGATAAGGCCTGCTTTCTCAGCGTCTGGATTCCTGACGGTATAACGCATGATATCGTCAGGATCCGGAATGGCGAAATGCTCCATAGGGTCGGGTTTAGCCGCGACAAGTTCTGCGACGCCGTAATTCGCGTACAAGGTTGCCGAAAGAGATGCGGGACTTCCTCTCACGAGCAGGCGGAATCTTGGTGAAGTTGGTTCGATAGTGAACAGGTCGATAGAGATATCCGATTCTATGCGGGCATATTTCGAGAGAGTGGCAAGTTCTGTTTTCAGAAATCTGACGATATCCTGGCGTGCAACAATGACAGGTTCCTTGTAGATTGAATGATATGGTTCGGAAAGAACATTTTCGAGCGGCCACAAGTTGTTTGCTCCGTAAACCCAGCCGGATCGTCCGGAGATTATATAGACAGGGCGTTGACCACTTTTCATAAAAGGAAGTTCGGTATGAGCCATGAGGATTAATTCACCGTTCTCCCTGTCTATATCCATGTTAAGAAATGTTGTAATTTTAGTTTTGTTAACGGTTATTCTGCTGTCATCTGAACAGATGATTGTGTGTCCGGAATGCAGTCTAACAATATTTATGAAATCGGAAACGCTTAATTCGATACATCCTTGTGCCGGGCCGCCGCAGATATCCTCCAGCACAAAGAGGATGGATTCGTCCTGTTTGTTGAAACTTAAGGGGATGTCTTTGGGCACTTCATCTATAGGCAAGCTGTCTTGCCGGCATTCGACCATGCATTTTAAGCGGATATTTCCGGCGCGTGAATCTTCCAGCCAGTTCTTATCAAGGATAATGTTCAGTTTGGCAGGTATTGCGCCTGGTGTATCAATTGAAACGCGGCATATATATTCTTTTTCGTTTACGGCGGCCAGGCGGGATGCCCGACGCAGTTCTTGCTGGTATTTTTCTTCACGTTTAGTGTCTGTAGCGCGTCTGACCAATACGAGTCCTATAGCTATAACGTGGGGGCATATCATACCGCGTTCGACATTGGCATAACAGGGGCATTGGCTTTCAACGGTTCCGTCTGGAAGGATTTTGACGGAGGTTTTCAGGGTTCTATTGCTCCAGGTTATGGTTCCTTTTATATAGGGTGGGTCATAGGATGCTTCGACCACACTGCCGTTATGAACCAGCAATTCAGCGTCCTTAAACACCTGGGAGCCTGCCCAATCGATAAGTATTTTTTGTGTGATAGGTATGTTCATGAGAGATTTTTTCCTGTAAGAGTATAAATTACATTATTTATATGCAACAACACAATACCGTTCAGGAGCATCTCCATTTGCTGAAATATCGGCTATTATGAGCGGAAGGTAGATTAATTATCGGCTATAGAGAAAAACGAATCCTTTCTTGTTGTTTTCTTCGTGAATATCCGTCTATAATGGCGCTATGAATGATAAGAATATACAAGCTGTGCCGGAAGGTGGGTTCGACGCGGAAAAACTGGTGCGGGCAATAGGGCTCGTTTTCAGCAATACATTTCTTTATGGCACGAACCACAGTGTTACCAAGAAGGCTCGTGAAGACGCCTATAAAATTCTTTCAGATATATTTTTAGCTTGTCCGGAAGTTTCCTTCAATGTCACTGAAAACGCACTTATGGTTAACCAGAAGGCGGTGGAAGTGAGAAACAAGCTGATGGAAACGTTTGTGAGCAGATTAAGCGACATGGATCTCAACAGTTTTTCTCTCAAGTGTGGCATGACGAGCGAAAAATTTGAAGGATTGATGGATCTATTTAATTCCAAGCCTGAAGATATAAAAGAGCAGGGCGGTTTTGCCGCGGCTGTAGCTAAGGCGGGTCTGGAATATGTGCGCGTCACGACAATTTCATACGTTCAAGTTACAGAAGATGAAGTGGTTATGTCGAAGGATGATGCGCAGGAAGCACAGGAAGCACAGGAAGTGCAGGAAAAAACTGCCGCCGCCGCCGCGACGGTAGAAACAATCATGGCTTTTCTGAGGGGAGACGTTTCGTCGGCGGACAAGAACGTTGTTCAGGGCATGGAGGCGGCTGCTTCAAGCGCCGATAAGCTTGGTGAACTGATTCTGCGATCAGCTGAAGTAAAGTCGCAGACAATTGATCTTGAAGGTGGCGAAACATTTACAGAGGTAGTTGTTGGCTGTTTGCGGCGGGCTAATGAAAGTTTAATGCAGAGCCCGGACGCAAAAACGCAGAAGGGCAAGAAAAGGATCAAGAAGACATTAATGCTTCTTGAGAAGGAACTTCTAGACAAGATGCGGTCTGAACGCGGATCGATGGAGCCCGAAGATGAAGGGCTCATTACTGAAGCGATAGAAGAGATGAACGATGAATTGACGATAGAAGCTCTTGCCGAAGAGTACATGAAGAAACGCAACGCTATTGATACCAACGAAAAGCGTATCATGCGTTTTATAAAATCCAAAGGTGATAAAATAGGCGACACTGATTTGCTTGGCAAACTGCAATCATGCGGATTGTCAATGGAGGGTTGGCAGGATCTGATTGTTAAGAGCGGCATGGGCAAAGACATGGGGATCGGACGAGGCGAGGGTGGAGGCGGGATCGCGGCTATCGGACGTCTTGCCATGCTGTTGGAGCATCTTGAAGAGGATATGATAAAGAACGAAGAAGGGGGCAAAGAAACAGCCGATAGCACAGCGCTTGAAAAGAAACTTTCTGAATCCGTGCGCGAATTGGAATCTGAAGTTAACAATGTGGTAGCAGAAACGGAACGAAAAATAGATGATCTTGTTCAAAAGGTGAAAGAGGAAGAAGCTGCGGAAGAAGCGGAGAAAAGAGGCGAAAAAAAACCTAAAGAACAGCGTATGAGCAGGAAACAAATGGTGGAATTCCTGGCTGAAATAGTGCAGGAATTGTGTCAGCCGCTGGCAGTAATAGGATGTTCTGTAGACATGATAATTTCCCGTAGTCTGGGAGAAATAACTAACGCGCAGGAGGATATGCTCAAGTTGGCTACGGAAAGCGGAGAAAAGCTTCAAAAATTGATCAATAAACTCATGGAAATTTCCGGGTTACCAACTACGCTTAAGCCGGATTCGGCGATTCAAGCGTCAGTTTATGATAAGTAACCTATTGCGGGATCTGAAAAATGCCACCCAAAGATGAAATGACAAGAACGATGCGCATAGACCTGAGTCCATCCAGGTTTAATGGGTCGGCTGTTGTGGACGAAAAGCGCAAGGCGGATGTGTCTGAGAGCAAGTCAGGTGTATTTAGCGAAAAAAAGGTTAGTTATTCTGATGAATACGAAAAGCTTCTTCAAAGTATTTATGATGCGGTGATCATTTCTGATGGTGAAGGGAAGATTATTGACTACAATACGCGGGCGCTGGAGTTTTTCAGATGTCAGGACAAAGATTTAGAAAGCACCAATATTATTGACAAGATTTCAGGTTCGGACATGGCACTGCTTGCCGGCATCTCGAAGAATCTGAAGGATCAGAAATACACTATGATTGAGTGCAGTTGTGTAAGGCGGGATAAGACCATGTTTCCGGCTGAAATAGCAGTTAACAAGATAGAGATGGATGGTCATAACCGTCTGTGCTTCTTTGTCAGAAACATTGCCATACGCAAGCAGGCCCAGGAAGCGCTGGAAGATGCTGTAGCGCGGCTGGAGGCGCAGGACAGGGCAAGATCCCAGTTTGTTTCAAATGTTTCTCATGAGTTAAGGACGCCTTTGACATCGATGATTTATGGTGTTGCGAATCTACTGAAGGGTGTTGCTGGTCCCGTATCGGAAAGAGTCAGGCAATATCTGGAAACGATTGACAGGGACTGCAAGAGACTGCTGGGCACGGTTAACGACATACTGGATTTAAGAAAAATAGAAAGCAAAACCCTTGTTCTGGCAAAAGCAAAAATTCCGTTCGCGCGTTTTGTTAGCCGGACAGTTGAATCATTAAGCGTGCAGGCTGGTCAGAAATACTTGACGCTGAATATGTCTACAGGCAAGGAAAGGCGGTTTGTAGAATGTGATTTCCACAAGATGGAACGTGTGGTATTGAATATTCTGGGCAACGCAATAAAATTTACACAGCGTGAAGGGACAATAAGTGTTACAGTGGGGCCGGACCCCAGGCATTCGGACCATGTTTTTTTAAGCGTTCGTGATACCGGAATAGGTATACCGCCGGAAGCAGTTAACAGGGTTACAGAGAGATATTTCACTGTAGGCGAACAACCTTCTGGATCAGGGCTGGGATTGGCCATTTCAAAAGAAATTATCGAATTACACGGCGGCACAATTAGTATTCAAAGTCCTCCGCCTGACGCCGATAAAGGGACGGTCGTTTTTGTAAGCCTTCCTGCTGATGGAAAAGTTCCTGTGGTATTGATAGTAGATGACGAACCGGCTATTCTAGACTTGCTGGAACATCAAATATCAGGTTACGGTTATAAGGTGATAAGGGCATGTGACGGAGCAGAAGCGCTTGACAAGGTGGAAAAGAACGAACCTGATATTGTTGTTCTGGATCTTGTGCTTCCTGAAACGGAGGGTACGGAAGTCATTCTGAAAATGAAAAGCAATAAGGCAACAAGAAGAATACCTATAATTGTAATTACCGGCGCCCATATTGGACAGGCCAAGGCCCAGATCCTGAATAACTTTTCCATACCTGCCATGTCAAAGCCGTGGCATGAAAATGATCTGCTTGATCGCATTGAGGGCGCTTTTATTGGGGCGGCAACGCTTGGACGCTGAAGTTATTGAATTAAGGAGATATTATGACGAACAAGAAGAAGATATTGTTGATAGATGATGATACGAATTTATTAATCACGTTAAGTGATTTTCTCGCCTTTGAAGATTACGATGTAACTACGGCCGATTCCGGCGAAGAGGGTTTGAAAAAACTAAAAAACATACATCCGGATCTTATAATACTGGACATGAGCATGCCGGGAATGGGCGGCATAGGTTTCCTTAAGGAAATATCCCTGGCTAACGGCAAGCCTCGGTATCCTGTGCTTGTTCTTACGGCCAGAGCCAATATGGCAGAATTTTTCGCAAACGTAAGCGTGGACGGGTTTATAGCAAAACCATGCGATCCAAATGATCTACTCATGGAAGTTGGCCGGATTATTTTTCTGCGCAGTGGCAGTGATGACGACAAAGCTGAGGGAAAAAGCAGGAATGTTAAGAAAACAGTGCTGATTGCGGAGGACGATGGCGGTGTCAGGACGAGGCTGGTTGATGCATTTGCCGGAGCCGGCTACATTGTTGACAGTGTTGCAAAGGGCCCGGAAGTGCTTGAGAAAGCTATTGTTCAACAGCCGGATGTGATTGTGATGAAACTTGTGCTTTCACGTATGAATGGTGACGCTGTCGCGCAAATGCTGAAGGAGATGCCCAATACCAACAATATACCCATTGTACTGTACGACAATAGCAGTTCCACGGCTGCCGAATCAAAGTTTACTCAGGCTGGAACCGGTATAAAGCAATTTATTCGAAGTGATGACTCTAAATCTTTGTTGGCCGCTGTTGAAAAAATTGCAGGCTAGTAAGAATATCCAAGAAGAAACAATACTGCAAATGCTGAAGGTTTGAAGGAACTTCGTGAATACAACAGCAATTGTTGGTGGTGTATTCTGATTTTCAAATGGAGTCGTAAGGAGCTTATTGATGCGGTGCCCAAAATGTTCTCATCCTGATGATAAAGTAATCGACAGCAGAGGTATTAGAAATGGAGGCGTCATCAGGCGCAGGCGCGTGTGTCTTGAATGTGGACATCGTTTTACGACTTACGAGGAAGTCTTAAGAACAAAACTTAGGGTGACCAAGCGCGATGGGCGTAATGAAGATTTTGATAAAAATAAACTCATAAGCGGCATCGAGCGCGCGTGCGAAAAGAGACCTGTAAGCATTGAACAGATTGAAAGTATGGTCGACAGTATAATGGAAGAACTGGAAAATGAATACGAGCACGAATTACCCGCACAGGCAATAGGTGAAAAAGTTGTGGAACGGCTCGAGAAGTTGGATGAAGTTGCGTTTGTCAGATTTGCTTCGGTATATCGCAGGTTTAAAGATGTAAACCAGTTTGTAAGTGAAATTCGCGCATTAATAGGCAAGGAATGATTTACGATCCGCAAAACAGAC
>JAQBFJ010000020.1:0-4082 GCA_032123435.1 Verrucomicrobiota bacterium | reverse complement strand
AGACGCGTCATTGAGGCAGAAAGATCAATTCGTGAATCCGGGCTTTGGAAACTGGCGCTCATATCCGCTATTGCCTCCGCAATAAGTGCGGCAGCTGCATTGCTGGCCGTATTGCTCACATGGAAATAAAGAACCGATAATCGGGTAGCCGGGGTAATAGGGAGAAATCAGGAGGATAAGAAAAGGGGACAGGCTACTTTAATAACCTCTCATAGCCAAGCAAATAGGATTTAAAAGTAGCCTGTCCCCTTTAATCCCTCTCATGTGTTGCAGCATTGACAGCCGGTCATATTAATACGTACACTACACGTATAACAAAGGGAGGGTTTCAATGCAAAAGAAATTGACCATTACTATAGATGAAGAAGTCTATGCAGGACTTCATAAGACAATTGGCCCACGTAAAATCAGCAAATTTGTTGAGGAATTGGTTCGGCCACACGTAGTTCGCCCAAATCTTGAATTGGCATATTCCCAAATGGCAAAAGACAAAAAGCGAGAAGCAGAAGCCCTGGATTGGGCCGAGACCACTCTCAAGGACATAGCGCATGAAAAGAGGTGAGGTCTGGTGGGTTAATTTTGATCCATCAGTCGGCGGAGAGATCAAAAAAAAACGTCCTGCCGTAATAGTGAGCAACGATGCATCAAACAAGTTCCTCAATCGGGTTCAGGTTGTTCCGCTCACCAGCAAGACAGATCGTCTGTATCCTAGTGAAGCACGTGTTATATTTAACGGCAATGAAAGCAAGGCCATGGCTGATCAACTTGCTACGGTAAGCAAATTGCGATTGTTCAAACGTGCGGGCGTACTTTCAGAAGAAAATATGCTCAGAATCAACGAGGCCATCAAAATACAATTAGACATTTATTAAAGAGGGGCTAACGAATTCATCCAGCCGTCCGGGAATAACGCTATTTCGTTTTCAGTCTCAGCCTTTGTGGCCCGGCGGCATAGCTAAAACGTTAAACCAAGAGAGATAATAATGAAAAAATGTCCTTTCTGCGCTGAAGATATTCAAGACGAAGCGCTAAAGTGTAAGCACTGCGGTGAGTTTCTGGATTCCTCCACCTCCCGACGCGTTGCACAGGAAAAGCTTCCGTGGTATTTCCGAAAAGCCTTTATTATCATCGCAGTCTGCTCTGTGGGGCCTCTGGCATTGCCCCTGATTTGGTGGCGTCCGCAAACGACGCTGGCATGGAAGATTGGTCTCACCGTAGGAATCCTTGTTCTCAGTTGGTTTTTGTTCCAGGCCACGATGGAATCCATTCGTACAATTAAGGAGTATTACAAACTCATTGAAGGACTATGAAATTCAAAGGTGTCGCCGCAGTATTGTTTGTTTCAGTGCATTACAAACGCAGGCTGAAGCCTGCGGCTACCAGAGTTACACCTGTAACTGAAGAGTTGCTTCTGCAGTCAGTCCTTTATTGACAAGCTTGCCTCATATCTATAGCATAATTGCGAGGGTTTACAGAGAACAATGAATAACCCCGAAGCAAAGCTTTGGGGAATTCTGTTGATTAAACAGGGAGAAAAATAATTATGAAAAGAGCCTCTTTCATCTTACTGAGCATTGTGTATCTATCCCTTCTGACCTGTGGCGTTGCCATAGCCACCGAGCCGGACGCTCAGGGCTGCAAAGACCACATGCTTTTCACCAGGATGTCCGGCTACCACATTGTGGATTGCAAGGAGAATGATTTCGATCACTACACCTTTTACTCCGAAAAGGGGAAGGAGGTAGACGTGGAGGGCCGCTACACCATGATCTGGTACGAGACTAACGAGGGCGTTAAGCCGGCATCTCCACTTGCCGTTATCCGCAACTACCAACAGGCCATCAAAAAAAGCGGCGGGACTGTTCTCTACGAGAACGAAAGGTACACCAGCCTGAAGATTGTCAAGAACGGGAAAGAGATCTGGGCCCAGATCGATACCGCCTGGAATTCTGGTTACCAACTCTACCTGGTCGAGAAGCAGGAAATGGCCCAGGAAATTGTCGCGAACGCCGAATCTTTCTCGAACGATCTCAAGGACAGCGGCCATACCGCTATTTACGGTATCTACTTTGACACGGGCCAATCCGAAATCAAGCCTGAGTCGAAGACTGCCTTCGATGAGATCGCTAAGCTCCTGAAAGGTAATCCCGGCTTAAAAGTGAGCATTGTCGGCCACACGGATAATGTCGGCGAGCGAGACTACAACATGAAGCTCTCAAAGGCAAGAGCAGATTCCGTTGCAAAGGAGTTGATTTCAAAATACGGTATTGATTCCAAGAGACTTGCGGCATATGGGGTGGGACCGTTGGCCCCTGTCGCGGCTAATAAAACAGAGGAAGGCCGGGCCAAAAACAGACGTGTGGAATTGGTTGAGCAGTAAGAAGCACTGACCGATACCAAGTTGCATCGAACTATTCAATGTCCCAGGATTTGAAGAAAGAACAGTCAAGCCAACGACTGTCTTACGCTGAGTGTATTTATTGCGGGGGATGAAATGGATATCAATACCTATATAATTTCTCTGGCAGTTATCTGCCTCGTTTATATCATCGTCAGAATATTGACCCGAAGGTAAACAACAGATCTGATTAGAACCAATCTCAAAATTCCTCTTCACCATCGCTTCGCCCCGTTCGTCATTCCCGCGCACAGACTGTGTCACAATTCGCAGACGATATATAATAGATGGCATAACAAGTAAGAAAGAGAGAAGGACAATTGGCATATAAGAGAGGGGATAGGGAGCAGTTGACGATGTTGCCACCGACGATAGAGGAATATGTAGGAGAGGATGATCCTGTAAGGGCATATGATGCATTTGTGGAAGCATTGAATTTGGAACAAATAGGGATAGAGGTTGAAGAGGACAAAGTGGGCAATTCGGCCTATGATCCTAAGGCGATGTTGAAGATATTGGTATATGGGTATGCATATGGCTGGAGGAGTTCGAGGAAACTGGAGAGGGCATTGCATCACAATCTATCATTCATCTGGCTGACAGGAGGAATGAAGCCTGATCATAAGACAATAGCAAAATTTCGGCAGGACAATAGCGCTGCGTTGAAGAAAGTATTAAAGCAGTGTGTGAGGCTTTGCATTGATTTAAAGCTGATAGAAGGTAACACGCTATTTATAGACGGAAGCAAGATGAGAGCAAATGCATCGATTAACCATACATGGAGCGAGGAGAGATGCCGGAAGGTATTGGAAAGGACAGACAAACAAATAGAAGATATATTAAAGGAATGCGAGCAGGCAGATAACCGTGAGAGCGGAACGCATAGAGGATTATCGGAAGAATTAAAAGATAAGCTGGCGTTGAAAGAGAAAGTGCGGGCCATAGTGGAGAAGATACAGAAAGAAGAAAGGACGCAGCTCAACGCAGTGGATGAGGATTGCGTAAAAGTACGAGGGAGGCAGGGGACGCATGCAGGGTATAACGCCCAGATAGCAGTAGATGAAAGACATGGGTTGATAGTAAACAGCGATGTGGTAAATGAAAGTAATGATACGAAACAGTTTTCAGGGCAGGTAAGACAGGCCAATGAAGTACTTGGCCGGAAATGTAAGAGAGCGTGTGCAGATGCCGGGTACGCCAATACTGGGAACTTAAAGGAAGCCGTAGGGGAGGATATTGAGGTAATAGTACCCAGCCAGAAGCAGGCGTTGCACAAGCCTCATGAGGACGATCCATTTGGGAAGGATAAATTTCTCTATGACAAAGAAAACAATCAGTATCTATGCCCTGAGGGCAAGGCATTAAAATATTCGCATTACAGTGAGGCAAAGGGGCATTATTTATACAGAATCAAGGGGCCATCGAACTGTATTGAGTGCAAACATTACGGCAAGTGCACAGATAACACGAGGGGGCGTTCCGTAATTCGTCTGAAGGACGAGCAGGTAAAGGAAGAACTGGAAGCTCTTTATCGAAGTGAGAGGGGGCAGGTGATTTATAAGAAACGGAAGGAGAAAGTAGAATTGCCATTTGGGCATATCAAAGGGAATTTAAAGGCAGGGGCATTTCTGTTAAGAGGGCTCAAAGGGGTAAATGCAGAAATGGCATTATTATCCACCTGCTT
>JAQBFJ010000019.1:0-2593 GCA_032123435.1 Verrucomicrobiota bacterium | reverse complement strand
GGTGCGGATGCCTGGGTCTTCGACCCTATCTTCCAGTAGGTGTGCGATCTCCCTGTCACGTCTCAGCTCTCTTGAGTAACTCCCTAGTACCGCGTCTCAAAAGTTCTGTCCCTGATTTTGGCAATTTGAGTTCTGCAAATTAAGATACGGGATTTACCCGGTTTTGGCCAGGGGTTCTGTTCTGTTGATAACGTTATGAATAAACCTGCCGTAAGCCAGGCGGGCTCTTTCTTGGCGACGTGGTCCGGTGTCGGTTTCGATGATGTCGTTGATGTAGCTGTCATTCTGAGCGGCCAGGTCCAGAAGTTGAAGCCAGTCGGCAGGGGGTACCAGATGGAGGTAGTTCTCGGCGATGTTGCTCATGAGCAGAAGCTGACTTGTAAGGAACTTGCAGTCCATTTGATTGGTTTGAATAGCCAGGAGTCGACAGAAACGGCGAACGGCTTTGGCGTGGAGCCCTTTTCCTGTGTAGGACCATGTGAAGGGATGGGCGAAGAACTCGTTCCAGGTTTCGATAAAGGCGATGATGTCTTCACAGAGCTGTTCAACAGAAAAGAAGTGGGCGTATTTGAGGCATTTGCTTTTGAGGATGCCAAACCATATCTCAACCATGTTCAGCCAGGAGGCGTGGAAGGGAACGAAGTGGACGACAATTCGTTTGTCCTGCGATTGCAGCCATTCTCGGCGTTCAGCGCCGGTTCTCAGGGGAGAATATGGTACAGCGCTGAGCTCGGCCACGGTCTTGCAGAAATCGTTGTGGAAGTGGGTGCTGAGATTGTCCATGATGTAGTGAAGATGCGCATCAGGAGGATGCATTCGGACGTGGGAGGTGAAAACGCGACAGAAGGTATGTCTGTCATGATTGTTCGCACACTGGCCATAGACCTTACCGGTTGCCGGATTCAAAAAGGCGAGCAGATCGGTGGTGCCGTTACGTATATAGTCGAAGTCCTCCAATACCGGCAGATCGGGGGCTGCGGGCAAGTTCGGCGTGAGGCGTTTGAGCGCCTGGATGCAAGTGCATTCATCGAAGCAGTACAGGTTCTGGGGTGGATTCAGATAGCAGTCAATAATGTGGTCCATCTTGGGGAAGAAATCCGGATCGGTGATCTGCAGGTAGTATTTGCGCCGGTGCGGCTTCAGCGCATGCTCCAAAAGGATTCGTTGTATGGTCGCACGACTGATCGGGCCGCCGATAAGCTCAGGATGTTCTTTGAAATAGCTCTGTGCATTGCGCAAGGACCACGTGTGGATTCCGGGTAGTGGAGGAGAGTGTTGACAGTAGACCGCAATCGTCGTGAGCCGGGAGGCTTCGGAAAAACTGCGCGGTCGGCCGGATCTCGGCAAATCGGTTAAGGGGTTGCCTTCTTCGAGGCGGCATATCCACCGTCGCACGGTTTTCTGATCGGCTTCGGAAAAGATGGAAATCGTGCGATTCTTGATGTTTCCGATGTGCAATGCTGCAAAGACGGTGCGTTTCTGAACTCTTCGAAGCATCTGTGGACTCAGAAGCTCAGCACAGGAATCTTCCGTGCTCGGCAGCATGTCTTTTATTTTGCGGAAGAGTTCTTTGAGGTTTTTTTTACTGTCATGACAAGCTCAGGTAGAGAGTGCTTTACTCTCGTCAACCCCAGATTGGCCATATGATGGCGTACGGTGCGTGCGGGGATGGTCATGTTGCATCGTTCCTCGAGTTCAGCTGAGATCGCAAGGCCAGAGGTTGTCCCGCGGGCGATGACATCAGCGGCGAACTGCTGGATCAATTCGGCTTTGACCTCCACCGTAACGCGGTACTCCTGCTTCTGGCCTCTACGTTTGTCAAGCAGAGCGTGAGCATCGCCGCTGTCAAGCTGCTTGGCAAGTCTTTCTATGTGCGTTGCGGAATAACCGAGGACCTTGGCCACTTCTGTACGAGGGAGCAAACCGTTCTGCACCAAAGTGAGCAAGAAGATTTTTGCCTGCAGAGAATTTTGAACCGGGATTCGCACGATTTGATCACTTATGCCAAAATCCAAAATGATCTCTGTTTCGCTAGACAAGATCTCGATTTTCGATTTCTCTCGAGTGCTCGGGGGCAAGAAATGCGAATGGCTACGTCTGCGATCCTCGATCGCAGGCAAGCCCTGTTGACCAATTCTGTTCAGGAGCGAAAACAGAGTACCCAAAGGAATGGAAAGTCGGCGAGCAATTTCCTCGCGATTCGCACCCATGAGAAACAGGGCGAAGGCGAGAAACCTCGTGAGAACGCTCGCCCCCAGTAACTCTGAGGCATTCTTCATGCGTTTGGCTGAATGCGTGGACGAAAACTCGGTACCGGAAAGGCAATTTGGCATGTCAGACCTCCCTTGCATATATAATACGTTTGAGAGCAAGGATAGCCTGACAAATCGATAATATCAAGCACTTTTTGAAGTATTTTTAAAAAAACGGATCTGGGGCGGTGCCAATTTCAGTATGATATCTAAGAGATGCATGAACATGTCAAGTTGCCATCACGGCGGACAGAACTTTTGAGACGCGGTACTAGTATCCTGTCCCAGAAATAGTGATGCACTGGGTAGCTTCGTAATTGGGGACAGCCACCGATTTCCCC
>JAQBFJ010000018.1:0-16872 GCA_032123435.1 Verrucomicrobiota bacterium | reverse complement strand
AAATGGAAATACAGATGAGCAGACATATGGGCTGGATGATTTTGTTTTGGTAAGACAGGATGAATTGCAATATACCGAGGACGGACTGCCTTACTGGTGGCTGGAGAAATATTTTGACACAACCTTAACGGTCTTTTCTTCTGATGAGACCATAGAAGCTATACCTGATGTTGTTTATGCCTCATTGGATTCTGATGGTGACGGCATGGATAATTATGCTGAGTATCTGGCGGGTACGGATCCCGGCAGTATTGACTCAGTTCTTCAGGTTGATATGGATAAACCAGAGAAGAAGGATGTTACAGTGCCGCAGGGGGCCGTTATCCGTTGGAAATCCGTTGGGAATCGTTACTATGGGGTTTGGCGTACATCAGATCTGATGGAAGGGTTCATGTTGATAGAATCCAACATTCCCGGCACGCCGCCGGTGAATATGTATGAAGATTTTACCGGTACAAATGGAGGTCCGTATTTTTACAGGATAAAGGCAGAAAGATAAATTGTGGTAAACATCTTTCTTTCTTACCACCCGGCGTCCCCGCCTCGAGTTCCCGAGGAAGAGGGGAATACAGAAGACCGAGGTTACATCAAATCCTGTATTGCTTCGCAATCCCCGATTTGATGCAACGTTGTTCTCATGGAGGAAACATCCGAGACGACCTCCTTTCCTCCAAATGCAGGTTGTTGATTTAATTGTGAAACATTCGTTTCCGAATTAAATCAACTCTCTTCTTTGTATTGCTCTGTGTCTCCGTGTACTCCGTGGTAAACATCTTTCTCCTCCGAATCAATGTTTTCTTCGTCATGCATTGTCCAGATTCAGATCTCCGTAAATTTTATAAGCCTGGCCGTCCCGTTCCGCTTTAAGGTTGGTGTTCGGGAATGCTGCGGGTAATTTCTGATTAAGAAGTTCGATTGTATCGTTCTCAATTTTGGCGCGAACATTATCGGGCACATTGGCCAGCGTTATCATTTCGATTTTTATTATATAGCCTGGTCCATGTTTCGAGCCAAACCCGGCCGAAAATGCTGTTCCAAGCTGGAACAGGCCGTCATGTTCTTTGTTGCCGGTTGCGCGACGTCTTGCGCGCGCAGGATGCAGGGGGTAAAGATGGCCGTAGGCGGATTCGAGATGGTCGTCTATTTCATTGAATATTCCGCGCAATTTGTTTTCCCATGCCTGTAGTTTTGGGTGTTGCATAGTCTGTTCCTGATATATGAATAGAAATAAGAATTCAATTTAATATCGTTATTATTGCAGTTTCATGATGTGTGGGCAAGCATGGCTTGCAGGAACGTCGGTTATTACGTATGGTTTCTGCGGTAGTATGTGTTATCGCGTATAAAAACAGGCAAAGGAAAAAGACATGGCTTCTGATTGTATGACTTTTCGCAGGTTTGGCCGTTCGTATCATCTCAAGATAACTGATGTCAAAGATTTAGAACAAGTGCTCACGCTGGAAGAAGCATTGTGGGTAGCTACGGGTGCTCCTGTTGACTCCATGAATTGTGATCCTGATTTTTTACACCAGGTTGACAGTGATAAAAACGGCAGGATCATGTGCAGTGAAGTAAGAGATGCGATTAAGTGGCTGTTCAGCATGCTGAAAGATCGCAACGGCATTAGAGCCGGTAATACCGTGCTTGAAACAGGCTCCATTAATACGGACACCGACGAAGGCAGGAGAGTGTTTGATTGCGCCCGTAGACTTCTTAAGCAGGCAGGTGCTGAAAATGCCGATAAAATAACGCTTGATCAAGTGCGTAATGTCGAACGCAAGATTGAAAGCGCTCCGGTAAGTGAGGCGGGAACTGTTATTCCGGAAGCGTCATCCGATGATTCGGTAAAGGAATTTATTACTGATGTGATTTCCACTGTTGGCGGTGTGCCGCATCCGAGCGGGAAGGAAGGTATAAACATAAGCAAGCTGAATGAATTCATTATGCAGGCAAAAAAATTTACGGCCTGGCATAAAAAGGGGCTTTTGTTAAATGGCGGTGCGGCTTCGGATGTAATGCCTCTTGGATCCGATACGCCAAAAGCTTTCAAGTCATATGTGTCATTACGAGATAAAGTGGATCAGTATTTCGGCCTGTGCGAAGCCATTTCATTTGATGCAGGAATGGCGGATTACATTGGATCTGCGGCGGATCGTTTCAAGACGCTGGATTTGACTGATCCGAAAGTTGTTGAAGATGCGATGAAGCGATCGCTCATTGCCAAAGTCGGATTAGATGCTGTTTTGCACTTGGATTCAGGCATTAATCCATTTTACGCAGAACATATTGAACGTTTGAAGGAGGATGTTATCCGGCCTTTAATTGGCGACATAAGTTCCATATCAATAAATGAATGGCATAGAATCAAAGACGCTTTTGCGGGGCATGAAAAATGGCTGAACGAGAAAAGCGGCATGGCGGTGGAGAAACTGGGTGTGGACAAACTGGGTGTCTATCTTTCTGATGGGAAATTTGTTGATTGTATAAACAGACTTATACGTGAGAGTTGTTCCACTGCGCTTGTGTTGGATGATGTTCGTTTGACTGAAAAGCTTATTTTGTATCAGGCGGGCATATTCACGCTCGTAAATAATCTAGTAAGTTTTCCGCATCTTTATGATCCGTTGAACAGGGCGGCATTTGAGATGGGCACGCTTATCATTGATGGACGATACCTTAACTTCAGTATTAAGGTGAATAATCGTGTAGAGCACAGCAGGTTGGCAAAAACTAGTGATATATTTATAGTTTATGCCGAAATATCACCGAGCACAGGTGAGAAATACGAAATAGCTGTGCCTGTGACTTCAGGCACTAAAGGTAACTTATGTTTGGGGAAAAGAGGCGTTTTTCGTGACATACGCGGCAGGATTTCGGATGCACGGATAGTGGAGATTATCGAGAATCCTATTAGTGTAGGGGAGACAATTGTTTCCCCATTTCAGCGGCTTGGTCGATTGATAAGCGGCAAAATAGAGGCGTTGACGTTAACGGCGGAGAAGAAGCTTGATGCGGTAGCGGTTCCGGTTGTTGGCGGTCAGGCGCAAGGCGCGCCGAACTCCTCGGGCCTGCTTGCCGGCGGCTTACTCATGGGCGGCGGTGTAGCGCTGGCCGCTCTAGGATCTGCCTTGGCTTATATGGCCAATACGTTGAAAGGGGTGGATGCGTATAAAATCATCATTGGTATAATTGTTGCGATATTGGCTGTAATCATGCCTGCGTCGGTTATGGCCATGCTGAAGTTACGTCGGCGTGATTTGAGTGCTATTCTGGAAGGGTCAGGCTGGGCTATTAACACGCGTATGCGTCTTACATTTCGGCAAGGGCGTTTATTTACACAGCAATCGGTGTTACCCAAAGGATCACGTGTCGGTGGCTCGCACAGTCGTTCTTTGTGGATAGTAGTATGGTTGATTGTCATGATGTTGGCTGGTGTTTACTTATATATAGCACTGAGAAAGCTTTCCGGCTGAAACGCGAGCGAAGTGTAGGTAATACTAATACGGCGGCAACTTGTCGATAGAGCGATGTTGTTTCTTCTATCCTTGTTTATTTATTATGTTTGACAGCTCAGCGCGGAGCATTGTGGATTCTGCGCTTATTTTTCCTGTTAATGTGATGAATTTGTCTATTTCTGAGCATAGACGGCTGACGGATTCCGATGTCATCTGCATTTGCCGGGT
This sequence comes from Verrucomicrobiota bacterium, assembly GCA_032123435.1. Taxonomy (GTDB): domain Bacteria; phylum Verrucomicrobiota; class Kiritimatiellia; order UBA8416; family JAQBFJ01; genus JAQBFJ01. Next base: position 13,189 of record JAQBFJ010000018.1, on the reverse strand, counting down.
TAGCTGGCTCATATCGGAGGATGGGCGATAGTTGTGCGGTTCGCTTTTCATGTTAACCCATGTTCCTCTTTGTTTTTGTGGCTGGGTTATGGTTTTTCTTATAGGTATCAGGAAAATGCGACTTATTCATTTCACGTCGAACTGCGCGGCGCACGAATTTTGAAAAATCCAGGCCTGATTGTTTAACTATATTCATCACGTGCATATGAAGGTCCGCCGGCAGGCGGAACGATGCTATTACGGTTTTGTTTTTACCTTTGGATCTCATTTGTTTTTGTTTCAACAGGTAATATGAACGTGATAGTATAAACTCTTTATACAGATGTCAATCGTAAAATATGGATTTATCAGTTTTTCTTTGACTTGATTATCCTGATAGTTTATAGCTCATGGACTTATGAAAAGGGTTGCATGCGCGTTTAGCGTTAACAGGGAATTTCTTGAATTGATAGACGCAAGAGCCGAAAGTCTGGGTCTGTCACGATCGGCATATATTGTGCAAGTGCTCCGCAAGGAGCTGCTTTCGGGTTCAGACAGTTTGAGCATAGTTGCCGAAGGTCGTAATGATTATGGTGATACGAAAGCCGGTCGCAAGCGGGGACGTGGAAAAAACACTGTTTGAATGGATTTCCCGATATTGCTGATCATTACTTCGCCGGGACGCTGTTCCGTATATTCGCTCGAGTCCTTATTTGTCGTGATAATTCTTTTGCTATAGGGAAGACTTCTTCACGGTAAAGAATTCTTTCTGTTCGTTGTAATTCACTCATATTATTTTCTGAAGTGTAGTTGTCATATTCACCAAGATAAACATCCATATCCACTACGGAAGGATTAAGTTGGAGCCAGGTAGGATCTGTTGTTTCGGCTAATTCAAGCGCTCTTCTTAAGCAATCATTTGCTTTGTCGGTTTTCTGTGAATTAAGATAGACGACAGCCGCGGTGTCAAGTGCCGCCAGGGAGTCTCCCCATATTTCGAGAAGTTTAGGCAGTAATTCTATTGCGCGCGGCAAAGTTGTTTTGTCGAGTGAAAGAGTATACACCAAATTGTTCAGCACGATGCGGCTGGAAGGATACATGGAATATGCTGTTTCCAGGATCTTTATGGATTTTTCCATTTTTCCTGAACGGCGAGCGGCCTCCGCAGTCAACAGCATGACGTTAAGATCCGCGTTTCCCGGTTGGCTGGCTATTAGACGTTCAAGTATATCAAACGCGTTCTTAGGTTCATTTCTACGCAAATATATTTCACTTAATCTGGTTGTCCATCGTTGTTCTTCGGGAAATTGAGTTCTCATTTTGTCCACGATTCTTACTGTTTCTTCGTCAATGCTGAGCATAGTGGTTTCTATTTCGGCAATGAGTCGGAAAAAAGGCCATGGATCAAGAGCGTTTTCTGCGGCTTTTCTGGCGCATAACAGGGCTGATTTTTCGTCATGGACCAGTAATCCGCATCTTATTCCGAGAATATAGCCTGGCAGAAGGCCTCGACAGTTCTGCGTGATGTACGGCACAGCTTCTGACGCTGAATTGATCATTTCATGGCGCATCATGAAGTCTGCAGCACGTATTATTGTGCCGACCGAAAAGGATTTTTCATTTATGACATTTTTCATCTCGGTTAAAGACCAATCATTTGGGCCGTCTTCCCGCGTTTTTGCGACAATATATGCAAGCCATATTTCGGGATCGGTCGGACATATTTTTCGAGCTTTTTGAATTATATCCCATTGACCGTTTGAGAGGGATATCAATACGCGCCACAATATGCCGGAATCAGGAACCAGTTCTAGAACTTCTTCTATTATCACAGCGGCATTATCTTGTCTTTCGTTCCGTATCATAAGTGAAGCCAATTCGTTCAGAGCCATTGCGCGTTCCATGTTGTCTCGAGCCGCCGCGATCCATTTATCGGTATCGGAATGTTTCTCGTCTCCCTGATATCGGTACCAATCTGCGGTAAGAGATGACAGTTTGCGTATAAACGGGCTGAATGCATGGCTGGCCTTTTCTGCGTGTCTTTTTGATTCCTGTATCATTTCTTCATTTGTAAGAGCCGTTGGCCATTGTGAACTTATTGCCAGCTCGGCGCGTGGAAGAAGTGAGGCCTGTATTTTATTGTTATCAGCTCGTGAATTATAGTTCGGCATTCTCTGCATGAAATCTGCTTCGGTATGGCGTTGGGTGTTTCGAAGCAGTTGTACCGTAATCGGTAATTTGAGATAATCATCGGTTTTTTCCAGAATGAACAGGGCTTCTTCGGGGTCGCCCAGAGCCGCCCATATAGCTGCCGCGGCTCTGTTAATTTCAGGTGCGCCAGGAAATGTCTCCATGGCTTTCCGGGCAACTATTAAGGCATACACACCAAGGTCAAGATGCATGAGAGCGTTTATTTGCATTATGGAAACAGCAAGGCGCGGCTGGCCGGCAATATTGGAATATTCTTTTAATGTTTCGTACAATTTCTCCCATTGTCCTTCTCTGTCATAGAAAAGTGCGCGCTTGAATAATATTTCCTTCTTTTGTTCGGGATATTGTTTTTCAATGATATCCAATCGCTTGTGTGCTTCATTATATTTTCCGGCAAGAGCAAGCGCCGTTGGATACATCATTTGCATACGTAATGAAAGACTTTGCGTTTGTTCTCTGCGTTTTAGTTCTTCCAGACACATTTGCAGGTATTGAGAGGACAATGATTCGCTATTATTGTTAATTAATTCTTCTGCTAAAGGGACGACAGGCCAATTCATGCTTTGAGCGCATAGTATTTTCAGATCGACATTTTCCGCTTCGTTGTGAAACGGGATGCCTGCCTTGTTTTTTCGAAACACGAACCATGCCGGTCCGAATTGAAGTGGGGTGAGATACAGCGCGGGATGAGATGGGTCTATTTCAGCGAGCTGATTGTATGACAACCACGCCAGGTCGGGTCGATTTATTCGGAAGCAATTCTCGATATAAATAGATAATTCATCCGTTGACAGTGTCAGGAGTTCTGATTCCAGCCTGGTGCGGAAGATTTCTTCGAAACCGGTTCCGGGCATTCTTACAGCCAGTTCTCCAAGACATTCCGTGAACCCGGGTTCGTGGGGCCATTTTGTCATTGCCTTGTCCAGAAGTTCCCATGTTGTCTGGATATTGCCTGATTGCATGCGAGCATTTATGGCATTAATGACCATGTACATTTCGGCATTGTCTGCCTGCATTTTCCGGATTTCACCAAGTTGAGCGTCGGCATCATCGTGTCTGCCTGCTATTTGCAGTGCTTGTTGGTAAAGTTTGCGCGTTCTGGACGTGAGGTGTCCTTTTTTGTCACGTTGTTCAAATTCGCGCAGACAGGTCTGTAGATAATCATGTCGTTTTTTAGTCCAGTTAAGACTGCTTTCGGCCATTTCTTCCGTCAATGGCGCGGTTGGCCAGCTACGGCTTATTGAATAGAATGATTTCAAATCGATCTTATCGTATTTTCCTGCGGATGGTATGCCTGCATGATGTTTTCGGAATTCGAACCAGATGTCTGAGAATTGCGCTGGTGCCATGTAAAGGGATGGGTCGTTCGGGTCGAGTTCTGCCAGTCGGTTATATAAAAGCCATGCCATGTCGGGTCTGCTCATTCGAAAACAGTTTTCGATATAAACCGATAATTCGTCAGGATGGAATGCGTAAAGATTTAATTTTAATTTTTCCGCAAGTAGTTTTTCCCACTTACTGTCTGGCTGGTTCATTGCCATTGAGCCGAGGTATTCCATGAACCTTGGATCCTCAGGCCATTTTTCGATTCCGTACTCGAGTAATTTACCCATGCTCCATAATCTGTCTGTTTTCATGTATGCGTGGATAACGATGAGAATATCGGTGGTATATTCGTAAGGTACGGCAGAGGAGTCGCAATCAATGATAGTCTGCCATTGTTGCCGTGCCGCCAGATATGGGAACAGATCGCGGGCCCTGCGAAGCATCCATGGAGAATCGGATGCGCGTGTGATATATTTAATGACCCCTTTTACATCATCATTTGCGGCGGCCAGCTCAGCTCGCACAATAGCAACGCCAGGTAACCTTCTGGAATATTCGGGCATGTTGTCCAGAAGCGCAATTGATTCGTCAATACGGTTAAGTCCCATCATGGCCCATGTTTTCAAGATTGTGTGCAGGACAAGTCTGCCTTCAGGTGCTATTACTGCCAGCTGCATTAATGCGTCTTCGAATTTTTTGCGTAAAAGAAGTATTTTGACCCGCTGAAACTGCAGTTCGTAATCGTCAGGCACTAATGCAAGGGCGGCCAGCGAGCCCTTCTCGGCGCATTCAAGATCTGTGAAGGCGAGTGCATTTACAACATCCGAAATCATCATGGCGCGATGATAAGGTCTGCTTCGGTATGCTATTGGTACGGCTGATATTACAGCCAAAACGATGATTGGAACGAAAAATTTCAGTTTGAAAAGCATGTTCCAGAACGGGTGATACATGCTGGCCTTGTCGGCTGGTTCAAGTTTGCCGCGTTCTTGTTCTGTTTTTTTCCTAATACGTTTAACGCGAAAGGCAGCCCATATAGAGGCCTCGAGTTGGATCAGAAATATGGCGGCCAGCAGAAAAAAGCCTGCTGTATCATGCAGGAAATTCAAAGACCATTTTTCGGGAAGCTTTTCGGCCATTGCTATCATGAAGGAAATTCTAACTATATTAAGAATAAGGACCTGTGTGAGTCCCGCGAATATCAGGATAATCAGTTCGTACCAGCGATATCGGAATAATGTTCCAGCACCTATGCAGCATAACAGTACGGTTACTGCAGTTCGCATGCCACTGCACGCTGTGGGTACTTCAAAGGTATTGTCGATAGTGCGCAGTATGAATCCATCAGCCCAGACACGCACATTGGCACAATGCAATACGAATTCTGAACCGGAAACGGATAATCTTTGCATAAACAGCTGAAACGGACCCATTATGTGAGCGGGCAGGGGGTGTATCCAGTACAACAGAAATATTGAAAAAAGAATATCACGCGAATATTTTGCCGGCATTATCCAGCGCAGAGAAGCATACAATATTATTATTATTCCAAGCCATTCGAGTTGGTGAATGCGGAAAATGATTCCTGTTAATGCCAGTATTGTTCCGCTGATTCCTGTTACCGGTAATATCCATCGGTTTTGCTGATGAGTTGCTGAAGCTGATTCGTCACGATCCTGCTCATCATCTTCCGAATCGGGAACAATCCATTTCTGGCGGAAAATAATGAGTGAACAGAATAGTATTCCCATAAGCACGCGGGTTATTGTGTCGGTATCACTGCTGAACCGGGCAAAATTGAAAGAAAGCCAAATGAGCAGGAGTACCGAAATGAGACAAATGAACATTTTTTTCTGAATTGACATGGTTATTGCCGGGAGGGCCTGATTTTACCCTTTAAGATTTAAGAAAAACGGAGAAGATCCTCAGTTTTTTACGTAAAGCAAACATTAATGAAACAAAGGTTGATGCCAGCATACACATGGCTCCTGGTTCCGGTATGAAATATACCCAGTCATCCAATCCGTAATTCTGCTGAATGGTGTCCAGTTTCCGTGCAATATTTATACCGATCCAATCAATGGTGCTTAGATCGTTCAGGAATGTGCCCGCGCCTCCCGGTCCAGCCCAGCCTCTATCATATATAAAAGCTATTTCATGACGCTGCCATACACCCACGGCCGTATTCGCAAACGCATATTCCCAGACGTTTCCACTGCTGGATGAGTGCATATAAAGCACGGAAGATAGAGGCAATACATCTGCAGCGTAAAATCGGAAAGAGAGTGTCAGGTTCTGTCCATATTTGCGGAATGACCCCACCTCGTCGGCCTGCTTGGTGTAGATGGTATCTTCTTCGTATTCAGGTTCTCCACTTTGCGCGGCGAATGTGATTTTCAGGTAGTTGTCGGGATTGCTTAATGTCGCGTCACCTGTTCCTTCCGGGGCGGCATTTGTCCATCCGCTTGTGCCGCTGTCCCATGTTTCCGGATCGTATAATACCGGCCCGCCGTATGCTGGTATGGAAAACAATGCCGCAGGAATGATGATCAGCAGAAAAGGAGCGGCGTATTGTTTCCAGTGGGCTGTAATACGCTTATATATTAATTCTAACATTGACATTTATATACCGCCAAATAAACAGACCATAACCAATCTGCCATTATTATATGATTTAACCTGCTGTCGTTCAAGTTAAAGAGGGTGTATATGCATTTCTTTTCCCTGATTCAATCGGATGGGGTTGATATTCCAAGTTTTCTGCATGTATTACGCACATGACCGCCTTTCCAGAAAACTGTACTGCATTCAGGGCATGTGTAAAAAGTTTCGTAACGGTTGTATACATTTGGATGTACTTTGGAAGCTATTTGTTTTTTATCGGACACTATATCAAGCATTACATTGCATTTTACACATTTGGAGAACAGGAAACTTTTCGTGTCTAACTGCATTTCTGATATGATTTCCATGAGCTGTTCTACCGGGTTTGAGGAACGTAATATTAACGCGTGATTGACCGCAGGGTATTGATGTGCCAATCTGGTATTTCGTGTAATGAATATGCGGTTTTGAACATTTGCCAGCAGGATCAACTCGTGTGTTCGCAATGTTGTATCCCATTGCGCATCGTATCCTAATATACGGAGGTAGTTGCCCAATTTGATGAGCATATGGTCTATGAGAAATGAATATTTATGGGGTGCGAGTTCCATTTTGTGCCTGTATTATAACGGAAATCATGATATTAAACAAGGACTCTGGCAGGAATGTTGACCTGTTGCAAATCTATATATATTTTTGCGTTAAAGCTTTATTGCTGTGAGCTTGATAAATATAAATTCCTTCTGTATCGTACGGCTTTCACATGGGAGATCATCACAAGGAAAAGACGATGAGAATACTATCAGGAATACAACCATCAGGTAATCTTCATCTGGGTAACTATTTCGGAATGATGAAGCCTGTGATAGAAATTCAGGATCAAGGTGAGGCTTTTATCTTCATTGCCAATTATCATGCGTTGACCAGTGTTTCTGATCCTGACCTGCTCCGGCAGAATACTTTAAATGTTGCACTTGATTTAATGGCATGCGGACTTGATCCTGAACGTGCGGTTTTGTTTCGTCAAAGCGATGTTCCTGAAGTGACTGAATTGACATGGCTTTTATCCGTAGTCACGCCGATGGGATTACTGGAACGATGTCATTCATATAAGGATAAGATTGCAAAAGGGTTGACGCCGAATCACGGTCTTTTCTCGTACCCTGTTTTGATGGCTGCTGATATACTTGCGTATCAATCACAAATTGTTCCTGTGGGTAAGGATCAAAAACAGCATGTGGAAGTGACTCGTGATATTGCCATGAAATTTAACAATCAATATGGCAATGTCTTTACTGTGCCCGAACCGTCTATCAGGGATGATGTTGCTTCGGTGCCTGGTCTGGATGGACAGAAGATGTCGAAGTCGTATAACAATCACATTGAAATATTCGGAAGTGAAAATGATACACGTTCGCGCATGATGCGCATAGTGACTGACAGCAAAACACTTGAAGAACAGAAGACGCCCGGGACCTGCAGTGTGTTTGCTCTTTATCGGCTTTTCGCAAGTGAGAATGAACGTATGGAAATGGAAGAACGTTACACAAAAGGTGGTTTCGGATATGGCGATGCCAAGAAGGCATTGTTTGAAATAATGTGGCGTTATTTCGAGCCGTTCAGGGTGGAACGTGAAAAATTGCAGAAGAACCTGGGTTATGTTCAAGATGTGCTGACGAGTGGCGCGGCGCGGGCGAAATCTGAAGCGTGCCGCACTTTGGCTTCGGCCAGAAAAGCGATGGGATTGGATTAGTAAACAGGGAAGGTTTTCAGTTATGGGTCAGGATGAATATAAAGTTGAATTAGAAGTATTTGAAGGACCGTTAGATCTCCTGCTGTATTTGATCAAGAAGGAAGAAGTGGATATTTACAATATTCCCATAGAAAAAATAACCACTCAATACATGGAATATCTTAATCTTATGCGGATGCTGGATTTGAATATAGCTGGTGAGTTTATTGTGATGGCTGCAACTCTGATGATGATAAAAAGCAGGATGCTCCTGCCGGTTGAGGATCGGGAAGAAATTGATGAAGAAGAGGATGATCCGAGGTGGGATCTGGTAAGACAGCTTGTTGAGTACAAGAAATTCAAGGATGCGGCCCTTCTTTTGCAGGAAAGAGAGTTGAATCAGGAGAATATATTTGATCTTGGTGACAATGAAATTCTGCTTGAGCCTGATGATCCGGGTATTATTCTGCAGGATGTCAGTCTGTTCGATTTGATTACGGCGTTTAATGATGTGTTGAAAAAGGCCAGGCCGGAAGAGATATGCGAAATTATCGGCGAGCATTTTACTGTTGTAGATAAAATTGATATGATTCTTAAGCTGGTGAACAACAAGAAAAATGTGACCTTTTCCGGTCTTTTTGGAAATTCAACGGCGCGTCAGGAAATAGTCTGTACATTTCTTGCTTTGCTTGAATTGATTCGTCTGCGTCAGGTACGCATAAGACAGGAGCATCATTTTGGTGATATAATTATAATTAACGTCGAAGACAATTGTAATGATCAATTGTCGTCAAATTTGGTGGTGCGAGATATTGGGAAGGGGGGAGAAGTAGAAAATGTCGAATGCTGACATTATTCCTGAATTGAAGCAGATTGTTGGTGCGCTTATTTTCGGCAGTGATCGCGTGGTTACTATTAAGGAAATACGCGTCTGTCTTGTTGAAGTGGCTAAAACGGGTGTGGACGGAACGGCTCCATTTGCCAAGGTCAAGGATTCCGATATTGAGGCGGCTGTCGGTGAATTGAAGCAGGATCTTAAATCTCGACATATGGGCTTTTTTCTTGCTGAAGTGGCTGGCGGCTACAAACTGCAGAGCGATCCTGTTTGTGGTAAATGGCTGAAATATTTTCTGGATGCGGGTAAGCCCAACCGTATTTCCAGGCCGGCTTTGGAAACACTGGCTATTATTGCGTATCGTCAGCCCGTAACAAGGGCGGAAATCGAGGGTATACGCGGTGTGAATATAGATCATGTCGTCAAGTCCCTGCTTGAAATGCAGCTTCTCCGTATAGTTGGACGAAGTGAATTGCCGGGGCGTCCTTTCCTTTATGGAACGAGTCATATATTCCTGGAACATTTTGGCCTGAAGGATCTGAAGTCTCTTGATGAAATGGGGCCGCTGTTGAGCGCGCGTTTCGGTCAGTTGCGCAAAAATGGTGTTAGTGAAGATAGTGCCGGTACTGAAGAACAAAATGCAGGTTGTGGAAATGAAGAAAACAAAAGTGAAAAAACTGAATCAAGTGAAATTGAACAAGCTCAGGCAGAGAATTGACGCGATTGACGTCAAAATGGTTTGTTTGCTCAATGAACGTGCCGCTATCGCTTTGGCAATTGGTAAAGAGAAGCTAAATCTTAAAGTGCGGATTCGTGACTATGGGCGTGAGTCGGAAGTTCTCGAAAGAGTGGAAGCATTGAATAATGGTCCGCTGACTGATTGTTCACTAAAAGGGGTATATCGAAAGATTATCAGAATATGCTCAAGCCTTCAGAAACAAGTTAAAAAAACGTGAATAAGTTTACCGACATTGCATCTCCATGGGTTAAAAATCTGGTTTCTTATGAGCCTGGTCGGCCGATTGAAGAGGTTGCGCGTGAATTCGGGCTGGAATGTCTGGACGTCGTTAAGCTGGCTTCCAATGAAAATGCGCTGGGGCCATCTCCTTTAGCCGTAAAGGCGATAAAAGAACATGCCTGCAAAATGCACCTTTATCCAGATGGTGGAGCGTACTATTTCAAGGAGGCATTGTCGAAAAAACTTAAGGTAAAAGCAGGCAATATTATAGCAGTCAATGGCAGTAATGAGGCAATAGTTTTGCTTGCACATGTCTTTCTGGGGCCGGATTCAAATATAGTTATGGCCGACCGCGCCTTTGTTGTTTACAGACTTATCGCAGCCAGTTATCGCGCGAGTGTTATTTCGGTGCCAATGAAGAATTTTACCCATGACCTCGATGCCATGCTGTCTGCTGTTAACGAGCAAACCAGGATTGTGTTCATAAGCAATCCAAACAACCCGACAAGTACAATGGTAGATGGTAAGGCCATAGACAGATTCATGGATAGAATTCCCGACAATGTTATCGTGTGCTTTGACGAAGCATATGTTGAACTGCTGGATGCAGATAAACAGCCGGACATTCTTAAGTATGTTAGGGATGGAAGGAATGTCGTGATCCTGCGGACTTTTTCTAAGACATACGGACTTGCCGGGCTGAGAATTGGTTATGCGGTCGCCCCGGACGAATGTATAGCATTATTGAACAGGGTCAGACAGCCTTTCAACGTTAATGCGATGGCAATGTATGCGGCCATTGCTGCCCTGGGTGATGAGAATCATGTCGAAAAGACGCGAAAAATGATTAAGGCAGGGCTGGAATATGTTACCGGCAGACTGGATGAGATGGAGTTGATTTATGTTCCTCCCGTCGTAAATTTTGTACTCGTAAAAGTTGGAAATGGGCATGATGTTTTCACGGAACTTCAGAAAAAAGGTATTATAGTCAGGCCCATGAATGTGTATGGTCTGCCTGACTATATCAGGATAACCGTTGGGACAGCAGATGAGAACAGGAAGACGATGTCTGCCTTAAAGCATGTCTTGGAATCAAGAGGAGATCAAACCAATGGCGAGTCATGATTCATTTATCGTGGAACCTTGTCGGGCAGTTTCAGGCGTCATTAAAGTGCCTGGCGACAAGAGTATATCTCATCGGCTAGCCCTTCTTCTGGCGCTGGGGTCAGGCAGGTCTGTTATAAGGAATTTTCTTTGTTGTGAGGATTGTCTTAACACATTAAGCGCTGTTGAGCGGCTTGGTGCTGAGGTTAAGAGGTCGCCGGATGAGATTGAGATAAATGGGGTTGGCGGAACATTCAAGAAACCTTCAGGTGCTTTGGATCTCGGTAATTCCGGTACAGGTATGCGATTGCTGTCAGGTTTTCTCGCGGGGCATGATTTTGTTTCAGAATTGACAGGTGATGCATCGTTGCGTTCGCGTCCTATGCGCAGGATAAAAGAGCCGCTGGAATTGATGGGTGGGCGGTTGGAGCTTGGCGGGGAAAATGGATGTGCGCCAATACGTATCAAAGGAAGCAGGTTGCATGGTATAAATTATACTCTTCCTGTGGCATCCGCTCAGGTAAAGTCGTGCATACTGTTTGCCGGTCTCTATGCTGAAGGTGAGACGATAGTAAATGAGCCTGTGCCTGCTCGGGATCATACTGAAAAATTGTTGGCGGCACTGGAATTGAATATACAGGTTAATGGGCCTGTTATCAGTGTAACCGGTACAGGCGGTAAAGCGTTATCTGTTCCGGCACGGGAATGGTGCGTACCGGGAGATTTTTCTTCAGCTGCATTCTGGATGACGGCAGGTGCTATTGCCGAGAATGGTTGTGTATTGATTGAGAATGTGGGTCTTAATGCCAGGAGAACGGCCTTCATTGATGTTTTGCGAAGGATGGGGGCGGATGTTCAAGTTGTTGAGAAGTGTTCGGATTGGGAACCGACAGGAGACATTACAGTCAGGGGCGGCACACTGAATGGTACTGAGGTTAAGGGCGATGAAATAGCCAATCTGATTGACGAATTGCCACTGGTTGCTGTTGCCGGCGCGATGGCAAAGGGAACTACCTCGATCAGAAATGCAGAAGAACTGCGGGTGAAGGAAACGGACAGAATATCAGCAATGGTGTCCAATTTGACCGCGATGGGTGTTTCGGTTGAGGAAAGGTGTGATGGTTTAGCAGTGGAAGGTGGCGCTGAAATCAAAGGCGGTGCGGATGTAAACAGCTTCGGGGATCATCGTATTGCAATGGCATTTTCCGTGTTGGCTTTATTTGCCAATAAGAAAACAAAAATTGTGAACATTGGTTGTGTAGACACATCTTATCCCGCGTTTTGGGATGACATGAAGAAACTGGTTAGAGAGTGAAATTAAGATTATGGAATGTTTCCATATTACAACAATAGACGGACCATCTGCTTCAGGGAAATCCACTGTAGCTAGAAGGGTTGCGCAGGATATGGGATATATTTATGTTGATTCAGGCGCGTTGTATCGCGTCATTACCTGGAAAGCATTGGAAATGTGTGTGGACATAAACGATGCTGGGGCATTGAGTCAGTTCGTCGAAAATATTAAAGCGGATTTTTTCGTAAAGTGCGAAGCTGTATGTTGCAGGATAGACGGTGTAGTGCCGGGCAATGAGATCAGATCTCAGCATGTGAACGAGGCGGTTAGCCAGATGGCCGTATTGCCGGTCGTTCGTGAAAAAGTTGTCGGATGGCTCAGGAGCATGACGAAGTTCGGTAATCTTGTTGTTGAGGGAAGGGATATTGGCACAGTTGTTTTCCCCGCCGCTGAAAACAAATTTTATCTGGACGCTGATCTTAAAGTCAGGGCAAAACGAAGACATGCTGAGCTTCACGACATGGTTTTAGACCGGGATGATGGATCGGAACAATGCTCGAATCTGAAATTGGTGGATGTTGAGGGCTCGCTGGAGCGTCGTGATACGATAGACGCAACGCGGCAAAACGCGCCGTTAAAGGTGGCGCAAGGTGCCGTTATAGTGGATACTACGGAAATGACTATTGAAGATGCGGCAAGGTTCATTGTTTCTCATGTAATGGGGAAGTGATGACAAGGGTTGTTTATGTTCTGGACAATAGGGTTGTAAAAACCGTATTCAGGATTGTTTAATTCGCTTGTATCTAAGCATGGCCCCGGTTAGGATCCAGCTAAAGTCTATGTTGGAAAGAGAAGTTATATATGCCCAAAGAAGATGCAATTGAGATGAGTGGCACGGTAATGAAGGTTTTACCGGCTACTATGTATATAGTTAAACTGGAAAATGAACATGAGCTTCTTGCGCACATTTCAGGGAAAATGCGAAAACATTTTATCAGGATAACTGTGGGCGACAAGGTAACGGTTCAGATTTCACCTTATGATCTTACCAAGGGCAGGATCACCTACCGCCACAAGAACTGACCCGGCCGTTACTTGGCAATCAGCAGAAACATTTCCCACCCGGCTTGCCTCGGCGTAGCTTCC
>JAQBFJ010000017.1:0-3689 GCA_032123435.1 Verrucomicrobiota bacterium | reverse complement strand
AGCCTTCATAGTCGCGGGATCCATGCCTTGTGGCGTTTTCCAGAAACCATCGTAGGTGTAAACAGCGCATTCGTATCCGGCAATATTGACAGATAATCGTGCCGCAATTTCATCATCATCAAACCAGTCATTTCGTTTTACGGGAATTACAACATCGTTTCGACCCGCGCGGGCGTTGAGCATTGAATTCCAATAGGAAATTCTCGACCCATTGATATACCGGTCTGAATCAAAACGGGGAGTATAGGATACGTCTATATTGATAATTCCTGGAAACATGCTCACGAAAATCGCGTCCGATGGCGCCTTCAAGTATTCAACATCTTTCCCGCTGAAAAACGATTGCCAGTCTTTCGGGAACATATCATTGATAAAAAGCAGGTCACCGGTGCCCCATGTCAATATCTGACGGCCAAGCTTTACATCCATAAAGTTAAACGGAGTGCACAAAACGTTAGCTTCTCTTAAATCAACATGCCCGGTTCCATTTTCCAGATCAAATTCATCATCATCAGGCACTTCATCAACGAGCAGGTCCGCCCGGACTTTCCATGCGGTCAATCTTCCCATCCGCGCGATGTCCAACTGAACCCGTGCCTCGGCAAGACTGGTATCTTTTTCGTTGGGATCTTCCGTTGTGCGTATTCCGGCCCTGCCGTCGGCAAATCCATGAATTGCCACACCGGTTTTTTCAAGGAATGGCACACCCACGGCAGATACATTGCCGAAAAATAATAAGAGCATCGCCGCGCAAACCAATTTTGAAAAACACAATAAGAATCGTCGCGAGAATCCGACGAAATCCGGTTTTCGGCAAATTCCGGCAATCACGTTGGACATGAACCGTCTCATCACATGACTTCTCTGGGAGGCCGGCGCAGAAAACGCTCGGTAAAGATGTTTTTATTAAGCCCAATATCGTATTGCACATTGCTGAAAGTGTTTCTTGTGCTGGTGCCGGCTTTGAGATCTTTTGCAACAGCCTCCACAACTGTGGGATACCCTTGAATAATGTCTGTCTTTATGGCTTCAACCACACGATACAGCTTATCGTTCCTGTCGTAATATTCGGCTTTGCGCGGAAGGAATGTGTCCTTATCTATCCATACGTAATAATATGAAAATTCAACTGCACCAGAATCTTTTGGAATGCTTTTGATCTTGTACTGGCTTTCTGTGGTTGAAATAAGCTCGTGCCTGTCCTCGTCAATGGCACGGCCCGACACATCTTCATAAAAGAAGTCCGAACCCACAAAACTTGTGCGTTTATCGCCGGGCGCGATGCGTTTCTTCAAGTTAAGCGCCGGCAGCCAAAGCCATCTGTCATCTTCTTGACCAACGTTCTTCCAGACAAGAAACGCCATGTTACGCACATCAGCCGGAGCTTTGAAGTAGACATAAAATTTCTGATTTTTTGCTTCCGCATTCATACGGAGAATGGTGAATTCCCTTACACGGTCACCACTTTTACCATCACTGATTGTCATTTTGACATTGGCTTTTCCATCTTTACCCGCGTAATATGAAACGTCATTAGCTTTTTCTATAATCTGCTCTACAGAAAAAGTGTTTTCTGCCGCGTCAACGAACAACGTTATTGTTAACGCCACAATCGTTACCGCAATTCTTTTCATCACACTTCTCCCTTACTTTCTTTCATTGTCCTTGAATATCAATCTTCCGAGCATTGTCAACAATGCCGGCAGTATGAATAATGTAGCCAGCCACGATATAGCCATTATTGTGGCAAGAAAAAAACCAACCGTCCTGTAGGGCACCAATGGGGCCATGAGTAATGGAGTGAATCCCACGGAAATAGTAATAGCGTTGCGGCTGATTGCCGTCGCCGGTTCCTTGAACATTTGCACGCACGCTTCCTGCCATCTTCCACTTTTTCTATATTCTTCCCTGGCGCGATCCAGAAAATGAATGGCAAAATCCACACTAAGCCCCAATGTCAGGGCAGAAAGTATGGCCACGGGCATATCGTAATCTTTCCCAATAATGCCAATTAATCCATATATAAATGTGATTGTCACACTTAATGGAATCATGGCAAGAATGCCGTATAACAATGAACGAAACAGTACAACCATCATGACAAGCACCACAATGAAACTGCTAATAAGTGATGAAAGCATACCCCGCACCATCTTGTCCTGCCATATAACATTCAAATATGTTAACCAGCCCATTCGAAATTCAATTCAACGGGGGGCGGTTCCTTTTCGACAAATGATTGAACACTCGCAACCACAGATTCCATATCCACATTATCCCCGCTCTTGAGTTGAACCCATATGTTCACATTTTGATAATCTTTTGTAACCAGATGAAACAGACTGTCCTTTTTTTTCATCCCTTCAAGCTGGGTATAAACCTGACTGACGGCAGCTGCGCTTTCTGGAATGTCCCAACCAGCCATGTTGCGGGCCTGATATTCAGCCATTTCCTGCACAGTAGCGCCAGACGGTGCGGCAACGTAGTTAAGTTCGTAGGACGCCTTTTCAAGTATGTCCACAACAGAAGATGTTTTGCCTACAACATCAAAGCTTGAAAGATATTTCTGCAGGCGTTTCACGTACCTTAGCATTTCAGGCCGCTTGAAAAGAGGAGCGGAAAGTTCCGCCTCCATTTCGAACACGAATTCCCGAAAAGACAAGTCGGCATATTCTTCACTCATGTCAAGAGCCTTGTTCATAAGTTCTTCACCAGTAAGCTCCCTGTAATCACTCAACCGCCTTATCAGTTCTGCTTTGTCGGCGTTCTTGACGTTATCCAGAACCGTTACATTGGCGGCAAGAGAATCAAACGTAAGCCCGACGGGATCCATATAATTGATTGCGTCTGCCAGATTATTCCACGATGCTGTTGCCTGGCGGTCTATTCGTTCAGCCTCGTTAACAAGTTCAACAAAACATTTACGCGCGTCAGCACTTACGTGATTTCCATAAAGCTGGGAAAGCCCGTCCAATTTCTTAAGAAACAAATCCGTTTCCTTTGGGAAAACGGCCTTAAAACGTTTCTCTGCTTCAGAACGTATAACGGCGGCTTTGCCGGCACAATCGTAGGAGTCGGGACGCTTGACTGAAAGCGTAAGATAAGCTGTATATGTACCGCCAAAATGACTGTTGAGAACATCATCTGCCACTCTTATGGAATGCCTTTTGGTAAACCACTTTACCGGATTATCATTAACCTGGATCCTGGTTATACCCCAGATGGAAACAAGTAAAATAATAACCGTCACGCAAAGTGTAAACTTCCATCGTTTGTAACTGAATGATCCCATACGTCCCAGGATATGACCCATCCAACCGCACCTCGCCCCGTCGCCATCCGGTTTTTTGCTTATCTTGGCCATGGCATCGCGCGGCACAGCAACCATCACATAGGCAGGTATAAGAGTCATCGTGAGAACCCACGCTAACGCAACACCAAACGCCACGTGTAATCCGAACACACGAACAGGCGGAATGGGCGTCATGCCCAGTGACGCAAATCCGGCTATTGTCGTGAGGCTCGTGTAAAGCATCGGCATAAACAGGTGCCCTATAACATGCTTGATCGTTTGCGCTTTATCATTGAACTTGTAATATGAATCAAAAAATTCACTCAATATATGGACAGAGTCAGCCACAGCTATGGGCATAAGAAATATGGCAATCATTGAACTCATAATATGAACG
>JAQBFJ010000016.1:0-3555 GCA_032123435.1 Verrucomicrobiota bacterium | reverse complement strand
GCCCTCTGAATTATCCTTTAAGGTCAATAACCCTTCGTTTTTCAGCCATACATTGAAGTTAAGGCCCCTTCGGAATTCCGTGAAGCCGTGATCCGATATTACGAAAAGCACGGTGTGTTCATCAATTGTCCGTATAACTTCGCCGACAAGGTTGTCCATGCGGCGGTAAATGTCGTTGACAGCTTGTGATTCACCGGATTTACCGGCGTCATTTTGATCATTGTGGAACATGTGCTGAATTCTGTCCGTGGCGTCAAAGACGCAACAGCATACGCCTTTCCTGACGCGTTTGAGGGCATTAAGAAACATCTTTTCTCTTTCTTCGTGTATGTCATATACCTGCTGAATGAACTCTGTTTCGCTGATGATGTTTTCATTCAGTGCCCAGGTGTCTTCGGCAAGTCCCAGGGTTGAATAGGGGCCGTTCAATTTTGCCAGATAGGCTGAGTAATAAGCCGGATTTGAGATCGGCATTGCCGGATGTTCAGGATCGATGTTTACCGGAGTGACATACAGCCGGAACGGGCGCATTGACAAAAGAAGGAACCGGCATATACCGTTAATGCCGCGCAATCCGTTTCTGAATTTGACACACGTCCAGTCAGTGTATTTTCCCGGAACAAGCGTGATCTTCCTGCCTGAAATTGAAATTACCGCGTAATCGTCGCGAAGTCTCACCGAGAATGGGCTGTTGATTGTTTTGCCATTTAACGACGGCCCGGGTAATTTTGCTTTAACCGTGTTCTTGTCAACCGAAACCAGGATACGTTGTCCACCTGTCGTGGGACGGCTGCTTGATTCCGACTCGTAAAAAGTGAAAGTCCCCTGTGTGCCCATGATGTCCGGCACGCACATCCCGGAAAGAAGGAGACCTTTGAATTTTTCGGGTGGGAATGTTATGGGTACGCGCAGTATTGTGCTGAAGATGCCATGTTCCCCGAGCAGGTGCCAGAATGGTTTGCTTTTTCGCAGGGCAATGGTTTCCGCTTTCTTACCGGAAGATGTTATGCGGCATGAGGAAAGTTCCGGCATATATGTGGATAGATCGCGATTGAGAAAATCAAATATATTGTGCTTTCCCGGATTGACCCCGGTCGCGAATGAAGACCACGCTACGGGTGAAATGGGTGGACAGGTAGTGTTGAGTTTTGAAAAAGAACCTTCTTCTTTGATCCGGGCGAGGTGGGGCAATTCCCCGCGTGCCATGAGTTTTTCCGTTAATGCCGGGTCCAGCCCGTCGAATCCGATCACTATAATTTTTTCTGCCTTTGGCTTTACATGTCTGCCTGCCCGAAAGACGGCACGGGAGATCAGTCGGAAGGGAAATGACAAGATGGAAAGAAGCGCGAGCAGAACGGCCAGGAGCATTATCAGGAACGAGCCCAGGAAGGCGAAACCCGCTCCGGGCCCTATGTAGCCGACATGCAAGATGCACTGAGAAATTAACAATATATGCGTATCCATTGGAAACCAGTCTAACACACTTTACGGTAAATGGGAGACAGAATTTACCATAATTGTAAATGAATGCCAGCCCGCATATTTCATGAAGAATTGCATGCGTGTGTGATAAGACGTTGTAAAACAATGGCTTTGTGCAGTAGTTGAAGATTATTTGGTAAGTACAGTTTGTAACATGGTTTCCGGAAAGAAAAGATGCATGCAATTCTTCACCAAAGGCGAGCCCATGCCTGCCAAGGCCGGCGTTATTGAGGATTCGCGGTATATTCATACAGCTTCATTCTCAATGTCTTGGCCTTGATTGGCCTGAACTCGTGAAATAAACGGGCTCGTGAAAAAAGCGCAGTTTTGGGGTTCGATAAAGGGATTATTACGAAGGGAAACGGGCTGATATAAAATGGTCACTTTATCGTTGTAAGTTTAATGACATTAATTATATGCTTTCGGCATGATAGGAAAACGCAGGATTGATTTGATATTGGGGTTGGTGTTGGCTTTATTGGCTTTCACGGTTTACTGTTTCACCTTGAGTGATGGTGCTTTTCCGGGCCGGTCGGCGCAATCATTACTGCAGTATACCGGATTATTCCCGGTGTTTTCGCCGTCCAGTCCCATTTGGGCCGGTATGGTGCGGCTGTTATCACAGCCTTTTGTCGGCTGTGTGTTTCGCATTAATCTTTTCAGCGCGCTGTGCGGCGCGTTATCGGTATGGCTTTTGTATGAGATAGTTTCGAAAACCATATTTGCCACGATCGATGTTGATGAATCCGGTGAAACAAATGCATTGACTGCCGCGCGTCTTGCCGGAATTTCTTCCGCACTTGCTCTGGCGTTCTGCATGCCGTTCTGGTTCGTTTCTAACAGAGCGGATATAGCGTCATTTGACACATTATTACTGCTTATTGTTACGTGGGTGTTTTCACTTTACGCGCGGACCGGAAAATACAAGTACGCACTGCTGTTCGCGTTTCTGTATGGAATAGGGATTGTTGAGCTTGCCACTTTTATAGTGCTCGCGCCTCTGTTTGGCGGCTATCTTGTTTTCCTGCTATGGCGTGAGGAGAAACTGCGCACGCCAGTGATTGTTCAGCTTGTTTTGTGCGCGGTATCCGGGTTATTGCTGTATCTGGTTTCCGCATGGCTGTTTTACGGGACGGAAGGTTATCATCTCCGTAATTACAGCGGTTATTTCCAGGTTGTCTGGTTCACGTGGCGCGATCAATATTTCCTCATTACACGGGGATTGCCGAAAGAAGGCTGGCTGATTGTTCTGGTTGTCTCGGTGGTTCCCTGGCTGACCGGTTTGATGGTGGCCCGTCGCGCGCTTAATGGGGAAAAGGATACGGCCTATTATGTGCTTCACGCGATATTGACCGGATTGGCCGTATGCCTTCTGCTTAACCTCAAATTTGCCCCATGGACAATGCTCGGAACGGGAAAACTTCTTGTAACCCCGTATGTTCTTAACGCAATGGTATTCGGTTATGCTGTTGCCTATTGGTTCCTTCTGCCCCGTATGTTGTGGAGGCATGCCGAATCGAACGCGGCAAGCTGGGCAAGACATAATGTCGGCCGTCTGTTTGCCGCTGTCGGACTTATCTTTCTCTGCGTTGTATCATTCAGGAATTTGCCTCAAGCCGACGCACGGGCCGCCGGCATGGTCAATAGATACGCTGAAGCAGTCATCGATAATGTGCCGGACAATTGTTCATGGCTGATAGCCGACGGCATTTGGGACAATCATTTTATGATCACTGCCAGGGGAAAAGGCAGGGACTTGAAAATATTGAACATTCGCGGTGGGGCGAGTGAAGTTTACATGAAATGGGTTGCAACGCTTTTCGATGAAGTTCGGCTCAAAAATCTGGCGCGGATAGGCATGATTCCCATGCTTAATGAATGGTTCGGATCGGATCCGGATGTTCAGAATAAAGTGGCTGTGTTGTCTTCGCCGGATCTGTGGATATCATCCGGCTTTACCGTGGTTCCGCACAAGCTGTTGTTTACAGGGGTTAAAGGAATAAAAAACATCAATGCTGAAAAACTTTACGCCGAGCAGGAACAATTCTGGGCTGAATTTGCGCCTGTCCTTCA
>JAQBFJ010000015.1:0-7750 GCA_032123435.1 Verrucomicrobiota bacterium | reverse complement strand
GTAGAAATTAGTTCACAAATATTCAGAGTCCAGGCGCCCGCTCAGCAAGGCGCGAAAATGCAGGAATATCTGGCATATTCCGAATTTTCGCAACACCGCTGAGCGGGATGATTGGGCGCTGAAAATGTGAAGTTATTTTTGCGCAAGCCCTAAGCCTTTTAGCTCGGCAGGATCAGGGATGATCTTATTATCAACATTATCGCTATCAAATAGCGGTGCATATTTATCACGGCACGCCGCACAATTTTGAAGATGCCGCTCAACATCTCCGCTTAATGCTTCTTTAGCCGCGTTATTTTTTAAACAGGGTTCGATAAGGCTTCTAAAGGTCTTGCAATCCATCGAAACAACTCCTCGTTTGGTTTTCTCAAAATTTAATGAACGGCTTGGCTTCCTTGTATTCACCTGTGTTTTGCTCATTTTCGTTTGCACGGATATCCACTTCCAAACCATAGGTATTGATGCCAGGGATAACAGCCCCGGGAAGACTGTGGGTGATGGATTCAGGAAATTCACCGGCTGAAGATTGTATCCGAGTCACGATCGCTTTTCCCGGTACATGCTGAAACTCAATAATATCCTCCAGATACACGGCGACAATCCGTTGAAACGTGTCTTCCAACTTCCGGATCGAAAATATGAGTTCCTTAAATTCGGTGACGGCGTATTCAATATTATCCACGTCGACCACACTAGTAAAATAGCCGTGGCGGATCTTTTGCGCCAATCCAATCTCATCAAAAGAAAAATGGCCAATGTAAAGCATACTTCCTCCTGTTAGTGTTTTTGCAGATGTAATTGCTGAATTAGACGATGAGCTATAAACAATAGAAAGCCGCGTGCTCTAAAATTACACAATTTCTCTAACTTTTCATCTGCATTCCGATTCTAACTCTATGACATTCCGAATTATGCGGCACTTTTTCCAAAAAGCTGTTTCGCATGCCCGTTTGCCAATTTTTGATCAACTTTCTTCTGCTCAAAGTAGAATTTTGTTTTGGAAAAGCCCAAAACACCATCATACCGCTCCAAAACCTGCTTGAATCCAACTTTTTCGTGCGTTTTGAAAATACCTCTTCTGCCAGATCTTTGCAAGCCATTTCACAGTGCATGCCACCTCAGTACTGCCAGATAAGCACAGCCCGGTAATGGTGCCCCAACGGAAAAGCTGACGCCACATGAACATACCAACGCCTTGCGTGGTAGACAATCCGAGCGCCCGCCGGGGTCTCTCCCAACTCCCCGCCTGGTATTCCAGGTCCACGTACTTTAGCTGAACCCCGCTTTTCGGTGGGCGTCCAACAGGTCTTTGTAGGTGTGGCTTGATCAACTTTGTGAGCACCGCATTTTCCCGCAACCGGATGAAATAGGTGATCCGGTTAGCTTCACAATATTCGTAGGTGTCCGGGTCCGCAAATGCCGAATCACCCCGTAGCCAGAACAGCAAAAGTCATGCACCTCTGGAATATCTCATAATTGAGATCTGGTGGGAGATTACGGCAGGTTACCCTGTCAGTATTCTTTCTCATAAAAACTCTTTTATCCGAAAGATAGGGTCTGTATGCTTTGATGAAATGGTCAAAAAGTTCCTCAGGCGGATTTCTCATCTCATCTGCATCTGATGTGCCAATGACAATCTCAATCCCAGTTATATTTAGAAAGCGTTCAGTATATGATGCCAGCCTCACCATGCTTTTGGGCTTATTACTTGTTATGTGATAGAATGTTTCTGTTGCAGGTTTCTCTATTATTGAGAGAATTGTCTCTGTAAAATAATCCACAGGAATAAGATTTATTTTACCCTCATTGGGAATGAATATCCTGATAGGAAGATGAAGCACCCCTTTATCATTTATATAAATGCCGCTCTCCGTTGATTTGGTCCCGTTATTATTCTTTATATCATTAAGATATATGTCCCTTATATGCTTCAGAAATCTGACCGGGTAATAGAGGGCATTGAATTTGAGAGATCGCCCTGTAATCGAATTCCCATATACAATTGAGGGACGTATTATTGTGTATGGAACCTCACCCTCCCTGCATTGTTTGGATACTATATTCTCTGCACATGCTTTGCTTTCTTCATAAACATTGGTGAAATGGGCTGAATTCACCGGAGCTTCGGGACATTCTATATTGTCGGTACCCGCTGCATATGCGGTGCTGACAAAATGAAAGCAGGGCGTCCTGCTCTTAAGTGTAAAATTCAGTATCTCAGTGAGGCTCTCCACATTGGACTTCATCACCCTTTCCCGGTTCTTTTCGGAAAAACTGGTATCCGCTGCACAGTGAATTATGCTTAAACGCCTGCTGCATAAATTCTCATATTCATCTTCACCAAGCCCCAGTCTTATTTTTAGAAAATCAGTTTCATAAATCTCAAGCAGTCCCTCAAGGTGTTTAATCCCGAACCAATGAAGCAGTTTTCCTACCCTCTCTTTCAGAGATTCGCCTCCCAAGGGTCGCCCTGCGATGACAACACTCTTGCCCTTTAACAGAAGCTCCGCCATAATATGACTTCCCAGGACGCCTGTGGCACCTGTAAGCAGATACTTCTCATCATCTCTTGTTTTTATTTCGGGCATTCATCAACTCCGGCTATGGAATAGAGAAAACTCTCTTTTCTTCTGAACCCCTGAGAAAATACATATCTTATCCAGGTTACAGCCCCTGTTTCTGCCGAATACCTCTCTATCATCATTCCAGCCTCCATTAAAGCCTGCTGCATCTTAATCTTTTCATCAGGATCGTTATGGTCAAGGTAGTAGTCATATTCAAACACACAACGCTTTCCATCATCAAGGGGAGTGATGAAGCCATAATCATTCTTTAGTCCGTGGCTGTCTGCGATCCGCTTGAACTCATTATTGATCTCTGTTATCAGTTCATTATCAATCGGGAGGTATATAATCAGGCAAACCACATGCTTCTCGCGTCCCATGCGAGAGCTGATGATTCTGAACATGTTAAGCCACACCGGGTCGGTCATCTCGGGCTTTGAATAAAGTTTCTCAAAGAACGGGCGAAGTTCAGGGTCAACATCACGCACAAGCTTCGCAGGCGATGGCGCAAGAGCAGCCTCGGCAAGATCAGTAAAATGCTTAAGCCCCAGGTATGAGAATGGTTCCCCGTCGGCAAGTTCATCCAGGAGATTAAGCCATTTAGCCGAGGTGAGTGAAGGCAGTCCCAGGTTCAGTATTCTGATCATACGATTGTCAAAGTAGTTATATTTCATCTCTTTTATAGAATTGAGGGCGTATTTATCCCCGATTACAAGCACAAGGTATCCAATCTTCAGTTTATCCCTGAATGTATCTTTAACCTCTGCCGCAAGTTTTTTGGTGGGAGAAAGAAAAGTCGAAATATACTCTCCGCCAAGAACGCCTATTGCAAGTCCTATCCGCCGCATGGCGCACTCCTTTGTAAAATCTAGGGCAGGCTCAAGGGATTCAAATGGAACAAACACGGCGCCTTCATCAGAAGTGACAGGATGAAGTTTGATATAGGCCGCTGTGCATATCCCCGGTATGGTTGAATCTTCCTTTTTAAACCCCAAAAGGTTCGGTGCAGATTTATCACTCAGTCTGAACACCTCACCATCGTGTCCCACAAATTCAGCGTCAATGAAATTATCAGCCGCAGTGCCATAGCTCGCCGAGAATGTTGAGAATATTCCTGAACACATTATGTTAGCGCAAACGAGTGCCGCGGGCTCGGCAACATTTACTCGCAATCCCCGCTTTACAGCAGCTTTCTGAAGGTCAAAAGCAGCAACCCCGGGACCCACCTTAACCAACCAGTTCTTCTCGTCAAAATCAATTGCCTTCATTCTGCCAAGATCAATAACAGCACCCTCACTCATTACAAAGCCCATAACACTGGATCCGTTCCCCCTCACAGCGTATGGAATTTTATGACTGTTCAGAAGTTTGATTACAGCTGAAATTTCGGTGGTTGAATTGGGCATAATAACATAATCGGGCATGCGCTGCCCCGCAATAGGGCAGGGGTCATGAGAATAGGTAAGGGCAACAGCACGGTCGCTTGTTGCCCAGTAGTCACCCACTATTTCTTTAAGTTCATCAAGGATGCTGTCTTTTTCGGCAGTGAGCACTTCCCCGCCGTTATTCAGGTGAAGTCTTACATGCTCCTTCAGAGCTTTCATGACAACAGATGGTTTCATCTCTGTTACAAAATAGCACTGGTAGTCGCATCTGCCGCAGAGATCACAGCTTTCCGCAATCTCAACACATTTTTCAGTAACAGGGATAGTGTTCTCTGCCAGGGCCGCATAGATATCCATCCGCCCTTGAGGATAAAAACTGACATAATGTTTTTCCGCTCCCGATTTGCATAAACCAGTATCTAAAAAATCTATCTTGCACATGGCATAATGTCTGCAGCTCTTAGCTGTTTTTAACACATCGTTCATATCGTATCCAATCTTTGAAATTTATAGTGAATAACTTATAGCAATATAACAGTGATTAGACGGATCAGTATAAAACATGGAAGCATAGATTTCTGTCCGTATATGACTCCTCTATTGTGCCAGTAGAGAGGATTGTTGTGGTTTAAAAGAAGCGGACACTTTGCTAAGATCGAAAAAAACAAAAGCGAGGTGCCCAATGAGTTCTCATAAATCAAGACAACGTTACACTCCAGAGTTTAAAGAGGATGCCGTTGACCTAGTGATAAAGCAGGGTTACGGCGTGCCGAAGCAGGTCGACGCCTGAAGCGTCCCCTTTGAAATCAGTTGCACCTTTAAGTCAAACCCACCAGGGTCTGCGGCTATGCAGATGCGCATTATTTCTCCTCTCCACTCAACGCTTCAAAACCGGAAATGACGTCGAACAGTTCCTCGTCGATGCCACTCTGACGCAAACGATGGAATGTCCTATTGAGGTCCTCCAACAATTCATCGATGTTTTTGTCGGCGCGTTGCATCGCCGCCAGGCGACTCGCGTTCTCGCTCGCAAGGGATTCGGCGCACGCCCTAAAGAGCGAGACAAAAAGATATTCGCGGATAAGCGCCCGCAAGGTCGCGCTGCCGCCACCCATGACCTCGGGTAAGTTTTCCGCCGGCCAGGGAAGTTCGGCCTGCTTGCGTCGCCAGTTTTCGTCCAGCGGCAGCAGTCGCTGACTGACGGGCGCATAAACCGCCCCGGACGTGGGACGGTTGTAGAAGAGGTGGAGTTCAGCGATTTTACCCTGGCTACGGCGCGTCTCGCTCTCCATGAGAATCTGCCCGACGAGCGGGGTGATGGCCTTGACGGAGTTCGGCACGGTAAAGCGCCCCAAAAGCGGCAGGCCAGCGTCCGCCAGGCGCGCATGAACGCGCTCACCGACGGCCCAGACCTCGGGTTTGGCCGGCAGAGCCGCCAGCGTCTTGACCGCATAATCGGCCACCACATCATTAAACCGGCCCACCAGTCCCTGGTCTGAACCGAACACGACCGCGCCAATCACCGCACCTGCAACGGTTTGTCTTTTCCGTTCTGCCATCAAGGACGTCGGCCCGCTTTTTCGGAAGCATGCGCCCAAACCCAGCTCCACCGTGCGGTAGTAGTCGCCAAGCGCGCGCGCCGATTTCTCGTATTGTCCAATGCTCGAGGCGGCCACGGCCTTCATCGTGCGAACGACGGATTGGAGATCCCCGGCGCCGCCGATCTTTCGGCGCAGACTCGCCGTGGTCTCGCTCATGACTTCACCTCGGGTTCAGGCTTAGGCTCGGGCTTGACCTCCGTTTGGACTTCCGGTTTGGACTCGGGTTCAGGCTTGGGCTGGAAGCGAGCGAGCGATTTGCGGGCGATTTGGATAATCGTTTCACGATCCTCGTCGCTCAATTTTTCGGCGGTATCCAACCGCTCGCGCACCTCCGCCGGGATTTCCACCGCCGCTTCGCGCAAGGCGCGCTCGGCATCCGTCATCTGGTCAAGCGGCACACGGTCGAAAAGTTCTGCGATCAACGCCAGCAGCACGGTGATTTGCGCGGGCACAGACACCGGGGCGAATTCCGGCTGTTTGAGGCAGGCGCGAATTCGCCGTCCGTGCTCAATGATCTTACGGGTGTCTTCATCCAGGCGGGCGCCGAACCGGGAAAAGGTTTCGAGTTCCTCAAACTGCGCGTAGGATAGCTTGAGGTCGCCGGCCACCGCGCGGTAGGCCGCCCGTTGCGCCTTGCCGCCGACGCGCGAAACGGATTTGCCGACATCGACCGCAGGCAGCACGCCCAATTCGAACAGCGACGGCGAGAGGTAAATCTGCCCATCCGTAATGGATATCAGGTTGGTCGGAATATAGGCGGATATGTTCTGCGCCTCGGTTTCGATGATGGGCAGAGCGGTGAGCGAACCACCCCCGCGTTCCTCGCGCAAGTGCGTCGCACGTTCGAGCAGTCTCGAGTGGATATAAAAGATGTCGCCGGGAAACGCTTCGCGACCGGGCGGACGGCGCAGCAATAGAGAGAGTTCGCGATAGGCGCGCGCGTGATGAGTGAGGTCGTCGTAGACGATCAGCACATCTCGGCCTGCTTCCATGAAAGACTCCGCGATGCTGGTCGCAACGTAAGGAGCGATGTAAGCGAGACCCGGCGGGTCGTTGCCCTCGGTCACGACGATGACGGTGTAATCCATCGCGCCCTTTTCCCGCAAGGTTGCCACGGCCTTCGCGACGGCGGACGCACGCTGACCGATGGCGCAATAAACGCACAATACCTGGTGGTCGCGCTGGTTGAGGATGGTGTCGATGGCAATAGCGGTCTTGCCCGTCTGGCGGTCGCCGAGAATCAACTCACGCTGGCCGCGCCCAACGGGAATGAGCGCATCGATAACTTTGATGCCGGTCTGGAGGGGCACCGTGACGGGCGCACGGTCCATGATGGGCGCAGCAGGGCGTTCGATGGGCAGGCGCTTTCCGGAGGACACCGGCCCGTCGCCATCGAGTGGCCGACCGAGCGGATCGATGACCCGTCCCAACAATCCATCGCCCACGGCCACGTCCATGACCCGGCCCGTACGCCGAACTTCATCCCCCGCGTGCAGATGCCAGTATTCGCCGAGCAGAACGACGCCAATTTCGTCCGCGTCCAGGTTGAACGCAATGCCGAGTACATCGCCGGGAAACGTCACCAATTCATCAAAGCCCACGCCGGGAAGACCCGACACCTTGGCGATGCCGGTGGCGACACTAGTGATCGTGCCCACCTCCCGTGGCGTCAGTTGCGGCGTGAAGGCTTTCCGCACCTGGCTTATGCCGGCAAACGCACTGTCGAATATGTGTTGGAGGCTCTCAGGTTCCATGTTCATTAACTTTCTGTTTCGGGCTCAGGCTCGGCTTGGGCTGCAGGCTTGGGATCGTCCTTGGCCGCAGGTTCAATCTCAGCTTTGACCTCAGCTTTGTAATTCTCTTTCAGAAGTTCGTCGACCCCCTTTTCCAGCGACGCCAGATAATCTTCGATGGTCCACGCCACCTTTTGTCCATTCGTGAGGAGTTCAATGCCGCTGATCAGGTCGGGCGCGGTCTCGAACCGGACGTGGATTTCAGCCGAGAAAGTTTCGTTGAGCGCATTTTGTATCGCCGCACGCTGCTCCGCAGGCAGGTCAAACGCGCTGCGCACGCACGCGGGGTCAGACGCTGTCTTAAGGGCCCCGGCGAGACCTGCTTTCGCTTGGTCGTCCATCTCCCGCAAGCGGCGAGTGAACACCTCGCCCAGGCGTTCTTCCAAACTCGCCGTGGCAAGATCCGT
>JAQBFJ010000014.1:0-4267 GCA_032123435.1 Verrucomicrobiota bacterium | reverse complement strand
TCATCCTTTCAGGACGACCGACTTCACCCGAATCAAGAATCCTGCCATTCAGGGAAGCATCTCTCGGATCACAAAGTCGAAGGTTCGAACCAATCCGGCGGTGAAAATCACGGAGAACACCCGGATCTCCGGATTCCGCTTCCGTTCTCGCCTGTTTCGCTACAAAAAGGAAATCAAGCATAGGTTCGAACGGACTGCCCTGACCTTCTTCCAAATGCTTGATCTTGTCCTTCAGCCTGGATTGCTCGACCAGAAAGTCTTGTTTCCTGGAAACATACTCTTCCTGTGACACCGAGCCGTCCAGATAGACGTCAAGCAGTCGGGCAAGTCTTTCGTCCAGCTTTGAAAGGCTTGTTCGGTGCGATTCCTGTAATGCAGAAATTGTGGAATGCCCGTCGTGCATCTCACGTTTTGCCTCATGCATCATAGCATCGATCAGGGATTCCGGTGGAGACAGTCTGGCAATACTATCTCGCAGGTATTGCGCAAGAGCTTCCTCACGGACATAGCCAAGCGTGCAAGGCCCCTTGCGCTTGCTGCATCGATAATAATGATGTCCTTTCTGCCGCTCGGCAGTGATAGCTCCCCCACAATGGGCGCAAAGAAGGAAATTCCGGAATGGAAACTCCTTCTTGGGTTTGTAGGTTCCACGCTTCCGCTTCTTGAGCACAACTTGAACACGGTCAAACAGTTCACGAGAAATTATCGGGCTATGCTTACCCTCATGCGTCTCGCCCTTGTATCGAAACAGACCAATGTAGAAGGGATTGGAAAGCAGGAACACAAAGCGGCTCAATGCAATCGGGCGACCGCTATGACCAGTCAACCCCCACCGCCTGGCAAGGCTGTGAATTCCCGAGACGCCAATATCTCCATTGGCGAACGTCTTGAAGATCTTCCGAATAAGGGGAGCCTTGACCTCATCAATAACAATGGTCTTCCTGCGTGGATCGTTCAGATAACCCACTGGAGCCCATCCGGGAAACTCGTGCCGCCTCAACTTCTCACGGATACCACGCCGGACGTTCTCTGAAAGATTGTCTACGTAATACTTGGATTGGCCGAAAGAGATTTGAAGCATGAACTTCCCTTGCGGCGTATCCTCAAACCAGAACGTTGGGAATTTCAGGGCGTGGAGGTTGCCAGTGTCGATAGCGTAGATAATCCTGCCGCCGTCAACGGAGTTACGGGCCAGTCGGTCGGGATGCCATGCAATGACACCGGATGCCAGACCGGCCTCGATATCATCCATCATCGCATTGAAGACTGGTCGTCCAGGCTCACGAGCTGTCTGCGCTTCAATCAGTTCTCGCACAACGAAGAGGCCTTCCTTGTCAGCAAACTGCCGGAGCTCTGATAGCTGAGCGTCGATGGATCGTATTTGATGGCTTTCGTCATCGGTTGATTTCCTGGCATAGAGAAAGTACTTCATTTCACATTGCTCCTTCCTTTGCTTGATCGCATTGCTCTGTATTCCCATGGTGCTACCGGCTGGGCCGTATGCCACAAACCCTTTGCTTGCTTTCTCGCTTCACTCTCTATCTGAGCCAGCACTTTGCTCTTTGAGTATTTTCGGTATCGCCATGCATACCCTTGAGAGACAAGCAGCCGATTGATTTGTCCTGACTCCATGGAAGCTGCGGACCGCAGATAAACGGCACCAATAATTCGACCGAAGAAATCCTTCTTGGAAAACTCAATGCGAACCGCTTGGTTAAGGATTAGCGAGGAAAGGTAATCTGCAGCCTGCTTGCCAGAGGCCTGACTCTTCTCCGGAGCATCAATATTTGCCAAGCGAATTTTGTGCGCTGTTTGCTGAAGGTCCGAGATAACAATGACGGTATCCCCATCAATTACCCGTGTAACCATTCCCGTAATAGAATTTGCACATACTGAAAAAGGTGCAGCAAGGAAAAGACTAATAATCAACATTCTTGCTTTCATCATCATTTCACATACATATTAGCACTGCTGTCACTCATAGTCTACAATCTTATGTCACGTATAGTCTGTAGACTCAAAGTCTGAATTGAGGCATAGTTCAACGCATGGCTATTTCAGAAGATAGGTTGAAGAAGGCGTTCGGTAATGCCGTGCGAGAATATCGAAAGAAAGCAGGTTTGTCGCAGGAGGCATTGGCGGAGAAATCAGGCTTACACAGAACATATATCAGCGATATTGAAAGAGGCGACAGGAACGTGAGTCTGGTCAATATCAGACGATTGGCTAAAGCCATGAAGATTAAGGTCTCAGACCTGGTAAAGGCCGTTGACTAGCAGAGAAGCCAATATGACAAACTGTGACGCCAAATTGCTGCAAGCACTTCGCACAAGAAAGCCTTCGAGAGACAAGCCATATCAGCTCCGGCTTCCCTCTCGACTACACTTTTCTTGTAATGATGATTTATCCGAAATAACGATTGAGATGGACAGCCGTGCATCCGGGCCATGCGCAGCAGAGAATATGCAGACAGATTCGGCTTCATTTGAAGGATGGTGCGTCGTGATCAAGTCTATCTTACCTGAAACAAAGAGTATTTACCTGAAATGGGGTGTTCCTGAAGAATCAAGTGCCGGTCACTGGAGGCATTATCAACGATTTCTCTACCGGGTGAACAGGTTTCAGGATAGATATCGCTGGTTTCACCCTATCAATGAATACGTCAAGGATATGCGCATTCGGTCTGACGCAGAGAAGGGCTACTACAAAGTCAACCTGCCAACAAAAGCTCGCGATAGCGTTCGCAAGGGCAAAGAAGGAGAATTGAGAAGCGAGCGAGACATAGAGGTCGACCTTGTCAAGAGCCCCAACCTGCTGAAGTCCATGTCAGGAGCAACAGTAATCGGCAATCAACTGCCTATTGGGGTATTCGAAGAGAAGGTTGCCAGGGAAACTGCAATATTCACCGGTCAGGCAAGCGCAATAGACCTGTGGGGCACCAATGAAGAATCGAAGACGCTCAGCATCTTCGAACTCAAGAAACCCGGCAACACGAAGGTGGGTGCAGTATCTGAACTGTTCTTCTATGCAATGGTGATGAAGGATCTTGTCGACGGCAGGTTTGCTTTTGACAAGAGAGACACGGTGCCGGAGGGCGTGAAACCGTGGCCACCTCAATTCATCAATGAGAGCATCAAGAAGATCAACGCATACGTGTTGGCAGACAGACTTCATCCTTTGTTCAGTAACGGAAGCAATCTTTTTTCGCTAATGAACAAAAATTCGAGCGACAGTGGAGTTCCGGTTAAATTTGAATTCATCAATTACAGGGATGTGATCCTGTGAGAGTTACAATCCACAGAGGAACTCATGAGATCGGCGGCACATGCATAGAAGTAAGCTCCCAGGGTAACAGCATTGTCCTGGATCTTGGAATGCCGCTTATGTCGAGAGATGGTGGACTTCTCGATCAAGAGGCCATACGCAACCCTTCCCGAACTAATGGAATTCTGCCGGATGTCGAAGGACTGTACAAAGACCAGCAACCAGCCGTTTCGGCAGTTCTTCTTTCGCATCCACATATGGATCATTACGGACTTATGGACTGGATTCATCCTGAGACACCGGTGTACGCCAGCCCCGAGTCCAAGAGTCTTCTGGAGATCGGCAATGTGTTCTACCCCGATTCACTCAAGCAGACAGAGATGCTTAAACACTGCGATACTTTTGAACACTGGAAGCCATTCAATATAGGCCCATTTACAGTCACGTCTTACCTGATGGATCATTCAGCATTTGGTGCTTCTGCC
This sequence comes from Verrucomicrobiota bacterium, assembly GCA_032123435.1. Classification (GTDB taxonomy): domain Bacteria; phylum Verrucomicrobiota; class Kiritimatiellia; order UBA8416; family JAQBFJ01; genus JAQBFJ01. Next base: position 518 of record JAQBFJ010000014.1, on the reverse strand, counting down.
ATTCTAATTGAGGCTGATGGACAACGGATATTCTACACCGGCGATTTTAGAGGGCATGGAAGAAAGGGTTTCCTTCTGGACAAGCTTGTCAAGGATCCGCCGCGAGATATTGATTGCCTTCTACTGGAAGGCACCACGTTGGGCGGATCGCATTTCTCGGGATATGCATCCGAAGAAGAAGTCGAGCAGGCAATGATACAGGTGTTCTCGAAGCAGACCGATGTTTCATTTGTTACCGCAGCAGGGAGCAATATCGATCGACTTGTGTCGTTGTACAAAGCCGCGGAGCGAAGCGGAAGGACACTGGTAATCGATCTCTATCAAATGCATATGCTCAGCCAACTCAAGCAATTCTCTCCAGGTTTGCCGCCACACGATGGGGACAATCTCAGAGTTCTGTACATTCATGGTCATGCGGAGAAGATTGCCTCCAATATTGGCAGAGACGAGTTGTATCGGCATGTGTCCCGAAAGATCGAACAGGAAGAAATCGTCCAACGACGTGACGAGATGGTATT
>JAQBFJ010000013.1:0-3336 GCA_032123435.1 Verrucomicrobiota bacterium | reverse complement strand
AGCCGGGATTGCCGGACCGTTTGCCAGTCTTATATTCACCGATATGTTGAACGCGTACAGGCGTATCAAGGATCATGGTTTGAATATTGCCGAAGCCATATCCGGCGAGAAATAAACAGAAAATTCACCGATACGTCCTTTTAAGCGTGACAAATATATCATATTTGGCTATAAGGCCAAATAGTTGTATTCCATGGAATCCGGTAAACCCATCAGGAGAGCAGGCGACATGAGGAAGCGATCAACAAAAAAAGATCTTCAAAACAGGGCTAATATTCTCAAGGCATTAGGGCATCCTTCCAGGCTGTTGATGGTTGAGGAACTGGCGAGAGGAGAACGATGTGTGTGTGAGTTAAGGGATCTTGTTGGTGCTGACATTTCAACTATATCAAAACATCTTGCCGTGTTGAAAAGAGCTGGAATTCTGGAAAGCAGGAAAGACGGATTGCAGATTTTTTACAGGCTGCTCTCACCTTGCGTGATCAGTTTCTTTGAATGTGTTGAATCCGTGGTTAAGGCACGGGCCCGATCAGGTATGGCCCAAAAATAGATTTTTGTTGAATAACCGGAATAACAACTGGATAAACATTGAAAACGGAATGGAAAAAATTCGCTCTTATGGCAGTGGTGTTCATTGCGTGCTATTTTCTGCCAGTGGGCAGACCGCGTTTCGATAATGCCGTGATGGAATCGTTGGGTCTCGTCAGGTGGTACGCGAGAGAACATGTTGTGTATTGTCTTATTCCGGCCTTTTTTATAGCAGGAGCTATTGCTGTTTTCATAAATAAATCCGCGGTGTTGAAATATCTTGGACCGAAAGCAAATAAACCACTGGCCTATGGCGTGGCCTCCGTGTCAGGTTCGATACTCGCGGTCTGTTCATGCACAGTTCTTCCATTATTCGCGGGGATATACCGCATGGGTGCCGGGCTCGGGCCGGCTTCGGCATTCCTTTATGCGGGACCAGCCATTAATGTTCTGGCAATTGTGCTTACCGCGAAAGTGCTTGGTTTACATATAGGTATCGCCCGTGCTTTTGGTGCGATTGTGTTCAGTCTGGCGATAGGTCTGCTGATGCACGCCATATTTGGAAGGAAAGAACACGAGGAAGAAAACGTATGGGCATCAACTCCTGAAAAGAAAAATAGCCGATCATTGCGGCAGAACGCAATTTACTTTCTTGTGATGGTCGGAATTCTCGTATTTGCCAATTGGGGGAAACCAGTTCAACAGACCGGGTTGTGGTATTATATTTATCTGGCAAAATGGCTTTTTACCGGGTTCCTGGCCCTGATGCTTGCCGTCATTCTTGTCATGTGGTTTAACATTAAAGTCTGGAAAATGATTTTTGCATCGGCACCGGTGATCATTCTGGCGTGTTTCATGCCTCATGAGCATATGTTTTTATTTGGCGTTGGCATTGTGGGTTTTTCTATTCTGACGGGATTTGATCAGGGAGAATGCGGAGAATGGTTTCGGGCGGCATGGGATTTTGCCAAACAGATTATGCCATTGCTGTTTCTCGGAGTGCTTTTTGCCGGCTTAATGCTCGGACGTCCCGGCCATGACGGACTTATTCCTTCCCATTGGGTTACTGTTCTTGTCGGCGGCAATTCCATACGCGCGAATCTGTTTGCTTCTGTCGCTGGCGCGTTAATGTATTTTGCCACGCTCACTGAGGTTCCTGTTTTGCGTGGTTTGATGGATGGCGGCATGGGGAACGGGCCGGCTTTGGCGCTTCTTCTCGCGGGTCCTGCCCTGAGTCTGCCAAGCATGCTGGTGATTCACAGTGTAATAGGTGCCAAAAGGACAATTGTTTATGTTTTGCTGGTTTCGATGATGGCCGCTATAAGTGGAATCATTTATGGGTTTATTTCCGGATAAGGAGAAAATAAATATGAAAACAATCCAGATTGCCGGCAGTGGCTGCGCTAAATGTCTGAAACTCGCGGAAAATGCTGAAACAGCCGCCAGACAGCTCGGGATAGAATTCGAGTTAATCAAGATAACGGATATTAATGAGATTGTGAAACTAGGTGTTATGATGACGCCCGCTTTTATTCTTGATGGAAAAGTAAAGGCAATCGGCAGAGTTGCGGGTGTTGATGAAATAAAAAAGTGGCTTGTGTAAATATTGGGTGGTAAAATTTTTTCTGCCGCTCACTGAAAGGAACAGCCGCGGCTTTTAAAAACCGGTCCACTTGCCGGATGCCGCGGCTGTGATTCTGTTCAGATCAAGATTATTCCGTTTCGATTTTTATCGATTTCTTTTTATCCTGGTCTTCCTTCTGTTTGGGCAATGTGACTGACAGAATTCCATTCTTGAATACTGCCTTAGTCTGACTGCCGTCCACTTTTGCCGGCAAAGAAATAGTGCGATGGAATGAACCATACGTATGTTCTACTCTATGCCAGCGTTTGTTTTTTTCCTCGTGTTCCTCCTTCCGTTCGCCGTGAATGCTTATGGTTGAATCGTCATCCAGTTCTACTGTGACATTCTTCTCATCCATTCCCGGCAACTCGGCGGCTATTTTTATTTCCTTGTCTGTTTCGGACAAATTTACCCTGGGCCTGAAAGAGCCAAGAGTTTTCTCGTCAAAACTCCAGACAGGCGCCAGCTCAAAACCCGAAAGAAAATCATCAAACAGACGATTTATCTCACGGTTAAGTACCGGCAGATTTTTGTCCTCACGTTTCCATTTAGGTGCCAGTTCTATGATTGACATACTTGCCTCCTTTCTGTGTTTTATCTTTCTGTTTTTGATTTTAGCATTACCCATGCCAAATCTTTTGTTAAGCGGCAAAGCGGCACAAAAAGCCCTGTAAAACAGGGGTTTACAGGGAAACATGTTTACGGAAAAACAGTTGTTTTTGAGACAAATTGACTCTGTTGGATGATAATAGAACGTGTCATTTTGACACGTTCTATTATGGATTTTTTGAGGGTTACCGGAACATTCCTGAATAGCCGTGATAGTTCTACTTAACCGGCATATTTTCTGCTAATATTATATAAAAATTTCGGGCAGGTATTAAAATGAACAAGGCGAAAAGCAAACGAGTACGTGTTCTTATCAACCAGAAGTCCGGCGTTATGCAGTCATTTGGCACCATGCAGAAAGCATTTGACAAATTCTGGGATATTCCGGGAGTAGATCTTTCCTATCAGTTCTCACAGAGCGCTGAAGACGGGCGGCGCAAGGCGGAAGAGGCGGTACGGCAGGGAATAGATATCCTGCTTATCGCCGGCGGTGATGGCACGGTAAGTACAATAGGTGCCGCGCTTATTGGAACTGACGTGGCTTTGGGTGTAATTCCGACAGGAAGCGGAAACGG
>JAQBFJ010000012.1:0-8849 GCA_032123435.1 Verrucomicrobiota bacterium | reverse complement strand
TCATGCCGGGTCGCGACGAATTGCTGGCGGCAAGTCTGCCCGATTATCCATCGCCGGAGCGCGCGGTAGCGGCGTTGAAGGCAATGTGTGATTACGCGGAGTGGTTACAGCGTCCCGCAAGAGTAGTCACAAGATTTCTTGTTAATCGCAGGCGTGTTGAGCGGATTATCAATCGTCACGTGCGGACCAATCAACTGCAGGTTGGTGAAGCATACGCGAAGGCAATTCTGCGCGCATACAATTTTAATGTTATGCCCGGCGCGATAGCTTTTACTTCCGATGAAGCTATAGAAACGGCTGAAAACATAGGACTTCCCGTCGCGATGAAGATCTCATCTCCTGATATAATACATAAATCAGATATAGGTGGAGTTAAATTGAATCTGAGTTCACATGAAGCTGTTCATGATGCATTTGATCTGATGAAGTTGAGAATACGAGATCGTCTTCCGGACGCCACTATAGAAGGTGTGTATGTGGAAAAAATGTGCAAGCGCGGCCGGGAGGTGATTCTGGGGATGACACGCGATTCGCAGTTCGGGCCAATGCTCATGTTCGGGCTTGGCGGCATTTTTGTTGAAGTAATGAAGGATGTCACATTTCATATAGCTCCGATAACGGCAAATGAAGCAATACAAATGCTGGAAAGCACAAAATCGTTTGCGTTACTCACAGGGGCCAGAGGACAGGAAAGTGTGGATATTGCGGCTATTGCAACTGCTCTTCAGCGCATTAGCCAGCTTGCGACTGATTTCCCTGAAATTTCGGAGATGGATATTAATCCTTTTATTGTCGGCATGATTGGCGAGGAATCGGTTGCTGCCGATGCGCGTATAACTCTTAAAAAGGCTTAAGTTGGTCAGATGGTAAAGAAAACACAGAAATCATGGGATAAGAATTGGCAAAGCAAATATGGAGACATGATTGCTGATGCCGATGAAGCAATTTCAAGAATAGGGCCAGGCAAGCGCGTGTTCATAGGTACCGGCTGTGCAGAACCACAGGAACTTGTTAATGCCCTTGTGGCGGCAAGCGGAAAACTTTCTGACACTGAAATTGTTCATCTACTTACATCCGGTGACGCCCCGTACGCAGACGAAAACTTGTCCCAGAAATTTCGGGTAAACAGCTTTTTTATTTCCGAAAACGTAAGAGGGGTTATACAGGAAGGGTTGGGAGATTATACTCCTATTTTTCTTTCTGATATTCCGAGACTGTTTTCCTCAGGCCAATTGCCGCTGGACGTTGCGCTCATACAGGTAACTCCGCCTGATGACCGTGGAATGTGCAGTCTTGGTGTTTCGGTTGATATTGTGAAAAGCGCGGCTGAAAACGCCAGCCTGGTTATTGCCGAAGTCAATCCTCAGATGCCGCGTACTCTGGGAAATTGTTTTATTAATGTTTATGATCTGGATATTCTAGTTCCTGTTAACAGGCCTGTAATTGAAATTGTTCCTCCGTCACCGGATAATGTAACGCGTCAAATAGGTGAATATATTGCCGCTCTTGTGGAAGACAACTCTACACTTGAGCTCGGCATAGGCACTATTCCACAGGCAGTTCTGGAGTATCTCAAGGGCAAGAAGGATCTCGGGATTCATACCGAGATGTTTACCGACCCCATAATCGACATGATAGAAGCGGGTGTTATTACCGGTAACAGAAAAACGCTGGATCGCGGTAAAATTGTGGCAAGTTTCTGCATGGGTACGCGCAAACTGTATGATTATATTGATAATAACCCGATGTTCTCATTTCGCCCGACTGAATATGTCAATGACCCATACATTATAAGCCGGCAATACAAACAGATGGCAATTAATGTAGCGCTTGAAGTTGATTTAACCGGGCAAGTCTGCGCGGATTCTATTGGCTCCAGTTTTTATTCCGGTATCGGCGGTCAGGTGGATTTCAATCGCGGCGCGGCGCGGTCATCAGGCGGTAAGGCCATCATTGCCCTGCCGTCCACGGCGAAAGAAGGAACAATATCCAGAATTGTCTGTCAGCTTAGTCCGGGCGCGGGGGTGGTAACCACTCGCGGTGATGTACACTACGTGGTGACCGAATATGGTGTTGCCTATTTACACGGGAAAAGCGTGCAGGAACGCGTAATAGCTCTTATATCAATTGCTCATCCCGATTTCCGGGAACAGCTTTTAAAAGATGCTATAAAAGTAAAATACGTGCGCCCCGAGATGGCCGGTATGGAAAACAAAATCCACATAGGTTCTCCGGAATTGAGAACAAGTCTTACATTAAATGACGGAACCCTGATTAACTTCAGACCCATTCATCCGACGGATGTTCCTAGAATGAAAGAACTCTTCTATGCTTTGTCGCAACAGACAATGTATTACCGTTTTCTGTCGAAAGTAAGATGTCCCTCGGTAAAACAAATACAGAATTTTGTCTACGTGGATCATCGGAGTGAAGTTGCAATAGTAGGCACATTGCCCGAAGCGCATGGCGAAGAGATTATTTCAATGGGATGTTATTATCTGGATGCCAAAACCAACAAAGCTGAAGTAGCTTTTGTTGTTCATGACGAATGGCAAAACAAGGAAATAGGAACCTTTCTTCTGCAATACCTTATGACCGTTGCCAAACGGAACGGGATAGGTGGATTCACGGCCGAAGTACTGTGCGAAAACAAACCCATGCAATCAGTTCTTCACAAAAGCGATTGCAGAATGACCAGCGAAATGCATGACAGAGTTTACAGCTATCGGCTCGATTTCGCGTAGTGTATTTTCGCGCCGTTATTTTCTGACGGCAACGATAACTCCTGATATTTTCAGTAGAACAGCAAAATACTACCGGAAATAACCAATAATATCCATATTGTTGGCCATAGTCAAAATGTTGCATGAATAATTGCAGTTGACTGCAAACTGTGTTTGGGCTCCCAAAACAGGCAAATACGGACTCATGCAACATTCAAACGGAGGCGAAAAAGAACATGGTTGATAAGAACAGGCTTTATGTTTATTGTGCACGTTGTTTTTGCTGAAGCGAAAAAGAAGGAGCCATATTTCTTGATTTTACGAAACATGTTTTCTATTACGCAATCTCAGTTGGATGAAGTTGCAGAGCTTGCCGGTCTGGATAAGGTCACGCACGAATTCCTGCGCTGGCCGCAAAGAGAATTCGCGGCGCGTCTGCCGGTAAAAATGGATGATGGATCGGTGCGGATGTTTGAGGCATTCCGGGTTCAGTACAATACAGCGCGTGGTCCCGCAAAAGGCGGTGTGCGCTGGCATCCGAACGAGACAATAGATACTGTGCGCGCGCTCGCGGCATGGATGACATGGAAATGCGCTATTGTGGATATTCCGCTTGGCGGCGGAAAGGGCGGCATCATATGTAATCCCAAGGAACTTTCGGCGGGTGAAAAGGAACGGCTTGCGCGCGCTTATATCCGTGCTTTTGCAGATGCTATAGGGCCCAACAGGGATGTACCTGCACCTGATGTTCATACCACGCCTCAAATCATGGCGTGGATGCTGGATGAATATGAAATAATCGCGCGCGAACATAAACCAGGTGTTATTACAGGCAAGCCGCTGCCGTTGGGCGGCAGTGAAGGACGTCTGGACGCAACGGCACGCGGCGGAATGATCGTATTGCGCGAAGCGGCAAAGGTGCTGGGACTGCAATTAGCCGGAAAGACAATGGCTTTGCAGGGGTTTGGTAATGTCGGCCGGTTCTCCGGCCTGCTGGCGGAAGAAATGCTTGGAATGAAAACAGTGGCTGTTGGCGATGAATATGGCGCAATCTACAATAAAAACGGTATCAGTATGCGGCTTCTGGCTGAACATTGGGATAAAACAGGATCTGTGGTTGGACTGCCGGATACTGAACCGATAGATAACGAGGATATTTTCGGGCTTGATGTGGAAGTCTTAACACCTGCGGCGCTGGAAAATGTTATTACCGCCGATAATGCCAGCAATGTTAAGGCTAAAATAATACTAGAGATGGCCAATGGCCCGACAACACCGGAAGCGGACGAAATTCTATGGAAGAAAAATGTATTTGTTATCCCTGACTTTCTGGCAAACGCCGGCGGTGTAACGGTATCATATTTCGAACAGGTGCAGAATGCCTATAATTTTTACTGGACAGTGGATGAACTGCACAAAAGGCTTGAAGAGAAAATGATGCATGCTTTCAGTGAAGTGTATAAAATATGCCAGGCTCGCAAGATAAATGTCAGATCAGCCGCTTATTTGATAAGTGTTGTACGTGTAGCGGAAGCGTGTCGCCTGCGCGGTTGGATTTAAAGTTATTTAGAGAAAGTGGCAAGAATCATAAAAAATAAGGAAAGGATACAATAAAGATGAAAGGTTATAACCCATTTGCTGTTTCACAACAGCAGTTAGACGAGGCGGCAGGTATACTTGGATTGGATTCGGCAATGCATGAACTATTGCGTTGGCCTCAGAAAGAATTTTCGGCTCGTCTGCCGGTAAAGATGGATGATGGATCCACTCAGATTTTTCAGGCTTTTCGCGTGGAATATAATATGGCGCGTGGTCCCGCCAAGGGTGGTTTACGCTGGCATGTGCAGGAAACAATAGACACAATACGCGCGCTTTCGGCGTGGATGACATGGAAATGCGCTATTGTGGATATTCCGCTTGGCGGCGGTAAGGGCGGCATTATATGTAATCCCAAGGAACTTTCGGAGGGTGAAAAGGAACGGCTTGCACGCGCTTATATCCGTGCTTTTGCCGATATTTTCGGTAACACCAAGGATGTACCCGCTCCGGATGTTTATACTACTCCCCAGATTATGGCATGGATGATGGATGAATATGAGACTATCGTACGTCATCATCATCCGGGCATGATTACAGGCAAACCCATTCCAATAGGCGGCAGTCAGGGTCGTGATGACGCAACAGCGCGCGGCGGAATGATTGTTACCCGCAAGGCTGGTGAAGTTCTTAATATAAAACTCGCAGGTCAGACAATGGCAGTGCAGGGATTCGGCAATGCCGGCCAGTTTGCCGCACTGCTTGGGAGCAGTCTTCTCGGATTGGAACTGGTTGCTGCCAGCGATTCAAGAGGCGGCGTTTACAATCCCAAAGGCATAGATGCCAAGACGCTGGTCGAATATAAATTACGCGAAGGTACGGTTGTTGGTTTTCCTGATGCCGAGTCGATCAGCAATCAGAAGATACTGGAACTTGATGTTACTGTGCTTTTCCCGAGCGCGCTGGAAAACGTTATAACAAAAGATAACGCTTCCAATATCAAGGCAAAGATCATCTGTGAGCTGGCTAATGGTCCGACGACACCGGAAGCGGACGAGATTCTCTGGAAGAAAAATGTATTTGTTATCCCAGACTTTCTGGCAAACGCGGGCGGTGTAACTGTATCATATTTCGAACAGGTGCAGAACACCTATAACTTCTATTGGACACTGGAAGAAGTGCACAAGTGTCTTGAAGAGAAAATGACGCGTGCTTTTGATTCGGTGTATGAAATGCATAAAAAACGAAATGTTAAAATGAGAACAGCCGCGTATATGATCAGCGTTGTGCGTGTGGCAGAGGCATGCCGTTTGCGTGGCTGGGTTTAAATCATAATATAGTTTAATGAACGTGAAAGACCATATTCTGTATCAAAAAATCATAGCGCAGAATCACGCGCACGGGATGATTTTGCAGGTATTCGAGCGGGTTCTGCGCGAGAATGGATGCTGGGATAAGGTTGAAGAGCGTGAACGAGCCGGCCGTCTGGCCGCGGAAAATGGCGAGAAAGAGGAATCTGATAAGTATTACAACGCTCAACTCTTTTCGATATTCCTGGAAAAAATTGATTATCAGGATGTGATTGAGTATATCAATCTTGCCCGTAAGGAACAACTTGCACGGCGTATATTGGAATGTCTGAACGTTATTGTTGCTGATACTGAAAGCACAAGAAAACTGCTTGATGAATTCTGCGAAATTCCAATTGGCCGTTTTCATGTTTCACCGACGGTAACACTGGGAATCAGGGTTGATCTTATCAGCCGTTTCATCAGTGATCATCAAGCTTACATCCGCGTGGCCAAGAATCACGTTAACATGCGGGATGTGGCCCTTGTTCTCAGCCGATCCGTAGGTTCTATTTCACAGCCGGGCCTGGTAGGTGGAAAGACGGCCGGGGTGATTCTTGCAAACAGGGTGCTGAGGCCGACACTTGAACCTGTTGATCCTGAGCTTGCCGAATCGATTGAAGAGACGGAATCGTATTTTCTGAAATCGAGCATTGCTTCCGAGTTCCTGAATAATAACAATCTACAGGATTGTCATACGCTAAAATATTTGGACGGTAAATCCATGCAGGCGGTGCGTGAAACGCTTCGCGAACGGTTCCTGGAGAGCAAATTTACCGATGAAATAAAAGATAAATTCAAACAAATTCTTGAGAAAACGGAAAACAGTCCTCTGATCTTGCGGTCATCAAGTTATCTGGAAGACAGTGCGGGCCATTCCTTTTGCGGTAAATATGATTCCATCTTCATTCCCAATCAGGGCTCTTTTCAGGATCGGTTTGACGAATTTGTGATGGGATTAAAAGAGGTTTATTTAAGCTTATACAGCGCCCAGGCCATTGAATACCGCCGTGATAATAATCTGCTGGATTATAACGAACGCATGGCCATTCTGATACAAAAGGTTGTTGGATCCCAGTATGGAAAATACTTTTTCCCGGCAGTGTCAATGGTTGGGTTTTCGAAGAACATATACTGCTGGAGCAAACGAATAAAGAAAGAAGACGGAATGCTGCGCATGGTGTTCGGGCTTGGCACGCGCGCGGTAGAACGGGTCGGAGATGACTATCCCAGAATGGTTTCTCTTTCAGCACCTACACTTCGGCCTGAATCAACTGTTGGTGAACAGATCAAGTATTCACAGCGCTATGTGGATGTGCTGAATCTTGAAACACGACAGATCGAGACTCATCATTTTGTTGACCTGGTAAATACAATTACCGCCGAAGGCCATAAAATTGATCTGCGCGGCATTATTTCAATCGCTGAAGACGGAGTGCTGAAGGCGCCATTGCTTTTTCCTGACAAGCTTGAACTCGGCAAATGCGCCATAACATTAGATGAAATGCTGAAAAACAGGAAATTTACCCAACTGATGAAAACAGTGCTCAAGAAAGTGGAAGACGCTTGCGAAGCACCCGTGGACATGGAATTTGTTTATCACGGCGGCAAATTGTATATAGTCCAATGCCGCCACCTTTCCCAGCCAATAGATATTGCGGAAGGAGTAGTCATACCCAGCGGAATGCCTGAGGAAAATATTATTTTTACCGCCAAACGAGGGTTTACCAATGCCATCGTAAAGGATATTCAGACTATTGTGTACGTGGACGAAAATGCTTACGAGGCGTTGGCGGCTTCGGAAGAAAAAAATGAAGTGTCCCGAATCGTCGGCCGGATAAATGCCGAACTGAAGAAACACAGTTTTATACTCATGGGCCCTGGACGCTGGGGTAGTTCCAATATGGATCTGGGTGTTCCTGTTAAATACAACGATATCAATAAGACACGCATGTTGATCGAAATAGCGCGCGAAAAGGACGGTGTCACCCCGGAAGTAAGTTATGGAACCCATTTTTTCCAGGATCTCGTGGAAGCTGGCATTATTCCGCTTCCCCTTTATCCGGATGAGGATGGCGTGACTTTTAATTCCCAGTTCTTCGCGAAAGCAAAGAATTATCTTCCAGACCTGGTGCCAGACCGAAAAGCGTATACGTCCGTTGTGAAGGTGATTCGTGTGCCTGAAGAATGTGCCGGGCGCCGGTTGTTCGTTTATCTGGACGAGGAAACCCCTAACGGCATTGGATTTGTCCAATAGTAATCAACAGGGAACCATGATACTGGATACCATTCAAAACGCATCTCACTATTTATCATTATCCGGTAATTTCAAGGATGCGTTCAAGTTCCTGCAACGTACTGATCTTCGAGAACTCGCGTTGGGCAGACATGAAATTAACGGCGAGATGATATATGCTTCAATCAGCCGCGGGCCCGGCCGTAGCAGGCAGGCAGGCCGGCTCGAAACACATGTCAGTTATATTGACATCCAAATGGTTTTGACGGGAACAGAGGAAATGGGCTGGAAACCGCGTTCGACATGTGAACAGCCTGCGGGCCTGCATGACGAACAAAAGGACATTCGGTTTTATCTTGATCTTCCGGACACATGGTTTTCGATGCGGCCCGGACAGTTCGTTGTGTTCTTTCCGGAGGACGCGCATATGCCTATGATTTCACCGGACGAGATACACAAGGTAGTGATCAAGATAAAAGTCGCCTGAGCACCACTATAATCCCGTAATTTTTTCCTGGTACCGCACACGTTAAACGGGAAATCCATGATTTGCCTTGCATTTTCCGTGTGGTGCTATTAGAATATACTATATCCCAATGGAGAATGATATGCGTGAACGATTCAAATATACAGTCAGGTGTATATTATATGCCTGCTTCATTATGCTGGCTGGCCGAAATGGCTTAGCATCGTCGGCAACAAATATTATTCTTTTTATTGGCGACGGAATGGGGTTTGAACACGTTGTCGCGGGCCGTTATTTCATAGGGGCAGATCTCTGTTTCGAAGCATGGACAAATGCCATGATAATAACTGATTCCGCCAGCGCTCCGTCAGTAACTGATTCCGCGGCCAGCTCCACCGCTATGGCGACGGGTGTTGATGTTTATAATGGGGTTATATCAATTGCTGATCCGGGCGACAAAAGCGATCTGGAAACCATACTGGAATATTTCAAGGGCAAGGGGAAACGTACCGGACTGGTCACCACCACGATTATAACTC
>JAQBFJ010000011.1:0-10349 GCA_032123435.1 Verrucomicrobiota bacterium | reverse complement strand
ACGATGTGCCAATGGCACCAGCACATTAAGCGCTTTGTGCAAAACCTTAACGCTGATCTCGGAATCGGCATCTATCAACTCGCCATCCATCTGGATTTGCGCCGGGTGTGAACGCTTTACGATCAGGGAATTGAATTTCTTGACGATAATTTTTGGCATTTCCGAAACGGACCTGCTCAGTAATTTATGCATATTCGCGAGGAAAAAAGGCATGTCCTGACGACGTGCCACTATCAGTTCCAGTAAACCGTCATCAGGCTCAGCGTCAGGAACAATCACCGCGCCGCCGCCAAATTGAGTCAGGTTTGCTATCGTAAACACCAGCGGATCCGAAAATACAAGCTTCTCTCCCGAATCCAGCTCAACGTTCATCTCCTGTGGATCATAATCAAAAAATTCATATACACCCGCGAAAACATAAGGAAGAATCCCGCGAACAGGCGACTTTTCAAACGACCTGACAATAGCCGCGTCCCATGCCATACTGCATGTGACAAGAAAAGGATGATCATTAACAACGCCAATATCTATCTTGGCAATTTCCGCGTTCGCAAGAGCATGTACTGCTTTCGGCGGTGAAAGCGGTATGTCGAAATGACGCGCAAACCCGTTTCCGCTTCCTGTCGGAATTACACCCAAAGCCACGTCAGTTCCAATAAGCGCGGCACCTATTGTACTTACCGTGCCATCACCGCCGGCGATAAGCAGGATATCTATTCCCTGCCGGACCGCCTCCTCCGCCTTACGCCGCCCATCTTCAGCACTCTGCGAAAACTGATAAGAAAGATCTACGCCCGGAATATCCCAGAATTTGTCGAATGCTTTCTGCATGGCGCCAAATGACTGCATGACGCCAGACTTCTGGTTGATAAGAACACGTACACGTTTGTTTTTCACCTTGTTCATTTCAATACCTGCTAGAAATTGCCATTAATATAAATAGGATAGCAAAAAATACGCCGGTTAAGTAGAATTATCACGGCTATCCCGGAATGTTTCGGCAACCACCAATAAACCCATAATAAAACGTGTCAGAATGACACGTAATGTCATCATTTAACAGAGTCAAGTTGTCTACGTGGTGAAGAAACCTCGTTAATCCTGTGATCCTGTCTAAAAACACCTCCCGGGACATCGGGTGGTGCGGATACCCGCCAGAGGGCGGGCAGGCGGAATTCACAGAGGCATGTTCTGTTATTTCTCGCCGGCTATGGCTTCTGCAATATTTAAACCATGATCCTTGATACGCCTGTACGCGTTCAACATATCGGTGAATATAAGACTGGCAAACGGTCCGGCAATCCCGGCTTCCACGCGCGCAAGATGTTTGCCGCGCGACTCTTTCATTTCATGCGTAATACTGTCACCATGCACACGAATAATGCCAAGAATTTCCGGGTTGTTCTTTTTTACTTCATCGTTCACGAGCTCCATGTAATCATAAACCTTGTCGTGAAGAGCCAGCATTTCTTTTGCGCCTTCATCAGAAAACAGAACATTGTTCTTCTCCCTTTTCAAACATAGTTTCAGAATATTTGCAATGTAGTCGCTGACTGATTCATACTCATCCGCCAGCCTGAACTGGATTCTGGCTTCCTGAACAATATCACCGGAAATATTCCCGGAAAGAATATGCCCCACAAATTCAGCAACTTCCTTCTGGATAACATCAAGAGTCTGTTCGGCATGAAATATCTCCGCTTCCTTCTTCTCGTCAATATTTACGGCAGTCAGAACTTCTCGAAGATCAACAAACATCTTATGAATGATCTCAGCCATTTTGATGATTTCATTGCGTGATTCCTGTATCCCTATGGCAGGCGTGTCCAGCATCCTGACATCAAGGAACGTGAGATGCTGTTCTTCTTTGACCCGGGCGGGAATAAGCTTTGTCACAACCTTTACGAATACAGGCAACATCGGAAGAAATATAAGCGTATTGGCTATATTGAATCCGGAATGCACAAAAGCTATTCCGCGCCGGACATATGGGAATGTCTCCACGCCGTTTTCCAGCACCATGAGACCAGGATCAACATTCACAATTCCAGTAATAAATTTTAAATACAATTGAAATATAGTGGAGATCCATAAGACCCCGAGAATATTGAAGATAATATGCGCGTAGGCGGCCCGTTTCGCGTCCGTTGTCCCGCCCAGAGACGCAAGAAACGCCGTAACGGTCGTGCCGATATTTTCACCCAGAACCAACGCCGCCGCCGTATGAAATCCTATAATACCGTTCATTGCCAGACCCATGGTGATCCCGATGGTAGCTGATGACGATTGCACAACACATGTAAGAACACAGCCGGCAAGAATGCATTTCCACATCCCCCAGTAATCATCCGCCGAAAATTTGGAGAACCATGTCAGGAATTCCGGCATGGACCGTATTGGTTTCAAGCCTGCCGACATTAGCTCAAGCCCGAAGAAAATCATACCCACACCCATAATTGCCATGGCGCCGTAACGGAGTTTTTCGTTCTTAACGAATAAAAAGAAAAATGCCGACATACCCAGTATCGGCAATCCGAATTTACCTATCTCTAATACAAGAATCCAGGCTGTGACCGTAGTGCCTATGTTGGCACCCATTATAACACCTATGGCTTGCGCCAGAGTCATGAAGCCAGCACTTACAAAACCAACTACCATTACCGTGGTAACAGAACTGGATTGAACTATACTGGTCACCAAAATTCCAACACCACTAGCTGTCAACCGGTTATTGGTCACCGCACTTATCATTTTGCGCAGTCTGCTCCCGGCAACCGACTGCATGCCTTCAGACATGTTCTTCATGCCTAAAAGAAAAATACCCAGACCGCCAACAACTTTAAGAATTATCTCGACAATCAACATATGTGTTTCTGACGACATTTAGTTTCCTTTTTTATCTGTAAAATCTTTTGCTTATCAGCCTGCTCCCGTTAAAACCAAACAAGCACAAGCGCAATCAATATTCCCGTAACCATGCTGCAAGCGGTTTTCATGAAACACGAAAACCTTCCAGCACTTTCTCTCGCATGGCCCCATATGCCGCCCGCTATCGCACCTAATGTTCCCATTAATATAGACATCCATATCATGCTTCTTCCCCTTTTCTCTGGGAGAATAATCCCATATATGTGTTAAGGGCGTATGAGCCGAATGTTAAAAATGTGTTAATTCGGGTCGATAGAACCCTTGTTTTTTACCTGTTATAAAACAACCTGGTTATGACATAATTATCCCGGAAATAAGCCCATCATGAGCAGAGAACGATTACTTATAGTTGAAGATGAAGAGGATATCCTCGAGTTGCTCCGTTACAACCTTCAGAAAGAAGGTTATGAACTGACATGTGTAAATTCCGGCGAAGACGCGCTTAAGAAAGCTTCCTCAACATATCATGACCTCGTAATTCTGGATCTGATGCTGCCGGGTATCGACGGCCTGGAAGTTTGCAAGGCTCTCCGCGCCAATCCTGACACTGCAAATATGTCTGTAATAATCCTTACGGCAAAAACAGAAGAAACTGATATGGTCGCCGGCCTCGAAGTGGGAGCCGATGACTATATAACTAAACCGTTCAGCCCCAGAATTCTCGTCGCCCGCGTGAGGGCCGCTTTGCGTCGAAAGAAAACCCCCGTTTCCGGCAATGATGCTGTTATCAACCTTCCCGACCTTCTCATAGATCCAGCCCGGCATAAGGTTGTATCTAAAGGTAAGCCGGTGGAATTAAGCGTCACGGAATTCAAGACTTTGCATCTCCTCGCGAACAGGCCCGGGCACGTATTTTCCCGCGAACAAATAATAGATACCGTACATGGCAATGATTACGCCGTCACCGACAGATCGGTGGATGTGCAAATCGCGGCGTTGCGCAAAAAACTCGGAAGAACCGGTCGCTGTATTGAAACCATACGCGGCGTAGGATATAGATTTAAAGAATGAAAATATACAAAAAGCCTCTCTTCTGGCGCCTTTTCAACGCGTACCTGATCATAACCCTTGTGTCGATTGCTCTTATAATCTGCTACGCGTTCTTTTCGTTCAGCCGGCTTTATCTCAGTCAGACAGCTCGTGACCTGGAAAACAGGGGCCAGCTTGTGGCCAAAATGATTAAAGAACAAGGGTCAGCAATAGATCCAGTTTTTATAGAAAAACTATGCCAGATATTCGACGTAAAAACAGCGACGCGTGTAACTGTTCTCCTGCCGTCAGGAAAAGTCATAGGAGACTCCGCGGAAGATCCGTCCTCCATGGATAATCATGGAGAACGCAAGGAAATCAGATTGGCGTTGAACGGCCGTACTGGCATTGCCACGCGTCTAAGCGATACATTGCAGGTAACCATGATGTATGTTGCTATACCACTGTATAATGAGAACCGTGAGATTATTGCCATAGTGCGTACAGCCGTTCCAGTCACAACCATTGATAATGTAATCCATCACGCTTATACCAGAATGACCATATTCGGTCTTGTAATAGCCCTGGCTGCAACATTAATCAGTCTTTTTATATCCTATAAGATAAGCAGTCCCATAGAAGAACTCCGACGCCAATTCGTGGCAAATGTTTCTCATGAACTGAGAACTCCCATTACGTCAATCAAGGGATTCATTGAAACACTGCTGGACGGCGCAATGAATAATCCGGACGACACTGAACGTTTCCTGAGGATCGCCGGCAGACAGGCGGACAGGCTTAACGCAATAGTGGAAGACCTGTTGACCATGTCAAGGCTTGAACAGGAAGAGAAGGAAACCGGAATACCCCTGGAAAAAGATTCACTGTGTTCGGTAATAGACAACGCCGTTCAGGTCTGCGCGACAAAGGCTAAGCAAAAAAATACTCAGATCGAAATCAGGTGCGGGGAACATTTGACAGCATCCATGAATGCCCCTTTGCTTGAACAGGCCATAGTCAACCTGATCGATAACGCCATAAAATTCAGTCCTGCAGGAAGCAAGGTCTGGATTGAGGGCCGTCAGGAAAAAAAAGAAACCGTAATTCACGTACGGGATAATGGCTGCGGAATAGATGCCCGGCATATTCCGCATCTGTTTGAACGTTTTTACCGGATTGATAAAGCAAGAAGCCGATCACTTGGCGGTACCGGGCTCGGATTGGCGATAGTCAAACACATCGTCCTGCTTCATAAGGGCAGGGTTTATGCCGAAAGCATACCCGGTGAAGGCAGTGTCTTTTCGATCTATCTGCCAATGAAATAACCCACCTGCCCCGGGCGGGGAATTTCTACCATGAAGGGCTGGAGAGAATTTTTGACAGGATAAAATGATGGAATAGGATCAGGATGATTCAGGAAATCCGGATAAGAATATCCGCGGATTTCCTGAGCGATGTTTCTGATGGGGAAAAAGAGAATTAGAGCGGTTGAAGAAATACTATAGCCGGAGGGGCGTAGCGAATGACGCATGGCCAAGGAAGGCGAAGCAGGAATTTATTGATCTATTGAGATTTCACGTATCGGATCCCTCTTCAAATCCTTCCCTGTCCTGTGATCCTGTCAGAAACATCCCGCTTGCCGAATGATATCATCCAGGGCTTTCCTGTCATTCGGCGCTTCCATCTCACGGAATTCTTCAGGCAGATCAGACAGGCTGCCTCGGCGCCCCACGGCTATTGCCGCCAGAACGTTATACTCTTCGGCGTCCAGACCCAGTATCTCGCATGCCCCGTTCCTGTCAAAACCAGCCATGGCATGCGCGTAAAGGTCCATTTTTCGAGCCTGCAAGGCAAGAGACATCCACGCCGCGCCGGCATCAAAATCAGCCCACGGATTTTCCCGCCCGCCATCGGTAAATGTTTTCTTAGCCGCAAGCAGAATCAGTAACGGCGCCTTCCTGGCCCATTTCTGGTTCTTTTCCACAAGTACCGACAGGAATTTTTCCCGGGATTCCGGTGCTGCAGCATAATAAAATCGCCAAGGTTGTTCATTATAACATGATGGCGCCCAGCGAGCCGCTTCAAACAACGCCTTAATCCGACCTGGTTCTATCGGCTCATCAATAAACGCACGCGGCGACCAGCGCTCAATAAACATCTCATCAACATCAGCTTCAGCTATCCTGTTGTTTGTTCGTTTATCTTTCATATTACAGTCTTTCTATTTCAACACTGATATTTCTGAACACCCGAAACAGCTAGAATCTGCCCGAAATACACAGAATGATAATCATTCTGCTGATAGTTGCCCTGAATGGAGTCATCCTTAAAACAG
This sequence comes from Verrucomicrobiota bacterium, assembly GCA_032123435.1. GTDB lineage: Bacteria > Verrucomicrobiota > Kiritimatiellia > UBA8416 > JAQBFJ01 > JAQBFJ01. The sequence continues at coordinate 4,117 of JAQBFJ010000011.1, read as the reverse complement.
GCCGGCTTGAAAACATCACCGTATATCTTTTTGCATTCAATGATAAGCTCCGCCTCCTCAAAACCGGGACACGCGATTTTTGTTGAGGGAATAGGAGTTAATCCGGATTCTTTTACTTTGTCTATGTCCCGTCCTGATTTTGTGCCGCAAAGATTAAGCGCCGGCTTGCATTCTGAAGGAAAAGCACAAAGCGTAAATGTGTCGTATTGTTCAATAAAATTATGCGTATGACGCGTGGGCCTCACAACGACCTGAACAAACGGCTTCGCCCACATTACGCCAAGACTGCCCCACGCAACCGTCATCATATTGAACTTGCCCGGCTTATTTTCTCCTGCCGTAAGCAGGAACCAGTCAGTTTCCCATTGTTTAACCACCTGCAATTTAAGATTTTCAGGCGCAATACTATTTCTTTTCATATCATCCTCCTTCTGCTGGGTACATTCATCTCTCTGCTCCTGTTCACCACGGATTACACGGATACGGAAAATCTTTCCCCATCAGGAAATCTGTTCAGGAAATCTGAACATAAAATTATTGTTTTATTCAGGTTTCATGAACCATCTTGTCTTATCTTGATCCTGTCTTATCCTGTTCATCCTGTCAAACATTCCCATTTCTTTTCCTTAGGCTAAGGGCCTGGAGGCAGAAACGCATTGCATATTCCACCGTAATACCGTACAAGAATCAGACAATGATCACGGCCAAAGGTATTATCATAGATCTTGATGGAACCGTATATCTCGGAAAGGATATCATTCCGGGTGCGCCTGATTTTCTCGCCAGATTCCGGAAAGAAGGTGGACGCTGTTTGTTTGTAACCAATCGCGCCAATCGAACACCGGAACGTATATGCACCCAGCTTAACGGACACGGAATCAATTGTTCCGCCAAAGACATACTCACATCGGCACAGGCAACAGTTCAATATCTGAAACATGGCAGTGTATTCTTCATAGGAGAAGAAGGTCTTCAGCTTGAAATTGAAAAAGCCAATATGACAATAACGGATAAATCGCCCGACTATGTGATTGTCAGTTTCGACAGGACGGTTGATTACGAAAAGATCAAGAAAGCCTGCCGCCTGATAGATGCCGGCGCCAGATTCATTGCCACTAATCCGGACAAGGCCTTGCGTACCGAAGAAGGGCTCGTGCCCGGCACCGGCGCGATTGTGGCGGCAGTAGCCGCAGGCTGTGGCCGTGAACCTTTTGTAATAGGCAAACCTGAACGGCTCATAATGGATATAGCCCTGAAACAACTGGGCATGAATAATACCGAAGCAGTTGTTATTGGTGATGGAATAAATACCGATATTCCAGCCGGCGCGAAAGCAGGTATGTCAACTGTTTTGATCCTCACCGGTGTTACTTCCCGAAAAGACATATCTGAGGCTGACATCCAGCCCACATGGATCGTGGAGGATTACAGCGCGCTTATGGATCTTTTTTTCGGTCCTGGCTCTTAAACAGAAAGCACAACCGGTTCCCTTCATGCCTTTGGGTCACGCCTCCATGTCTGGGCATCACTCAGTCCGAACAGTGTCCTTGAATACAGACCGCGTGCGCCGCTGGAGCGTATCCCTGTCTACCTGCGCAAGGAAAGCAACATTCCTATTCAGCAATCTTAACCTTTTATGCCTATTAGATATATCCCTGACAGTGAAAGGGCGAGCGGAACGCCCCTGACAATACCCAGCGTCAATCCCTTATTTTGCTATTTTGAGGGCAGGCCCTTCAGGAGGCTGGCCCTTCAGGAGGCCGTCTGCATTTTCCGGTTCAATTTTCTTGCGCTTTTTAGCCTTATTACGATCATATGAGGTCCAGAATCCGTGTCTCGTTATTACAAATCTAAAGTTTATGGTGTTCAGCGACTTCATATTGCGAATAATTTCAATGCCATTAGTTACACTATCAACAGGAAACGTCAGTTCTAATATACTCATGTCTTTAAGCAGAGCAAGATCCACAACTTGTGTATCGTACAGTTTTAGAAACTCTATTTGCAGACCTTGTAATGCAGATATATCACATATACGCGTATGCTCCGCCTCAAATCTCTTCAATGGCATTCCTTTAAGCGGGGATATGTCTTCAATTGAGGTATTGTTAATAGTTAGAGTTGTTAAAGGCATTTTCCGCAAAGGAGACAAGTCCTCTATTTTGGTGTCGTTTAGATGAAGTGTTTTCAGTTGCGCCCCTTTCAGTGGCAACAAATCGCGTACAGAAGTATTACTGAGATCAAGATGTTCGATGTAGGCACAGTTTATACAAGATAAATCAGAAAAACCCGAATCGGAGATATGAAAAGTCTTCAGCGGCATATTTGACAGAAACATAAAGTTCGTAGCTTGCACATCACGCAGATATAATTCATCTAAAGGCATCTCGGACAGGAAAGATATGTTGTTTGTTCTGACATTCTTCAGACTCAACTCTTTCAGCGGCAAATTCGTAAGAACAGAAAGATTTACTGATTCGGAAGACAACTCCAGCGAAAGGTTCTTTACAGGCATGCCTTTAAGCGAAACCAGGTCTGCATCAACAACATTTTTCAAATTCAGAACACACATACCTGTCTTGTCCATTTCCATTCTGTAATCCTTTAATCCGAGTTCATCCAGTTTCTTGAGCATCATGGCTGTTTTCGCAAAAGTGCCACGTTGTTCTCCGGTTTCAGACCATTTATTTGGTTCATCAGGCATCTTGTTCTTTGCTGTAGAAGAATTGTCCTCAGGTTGATCTCCCGCCACTTCTATTTTCCAAAACCCATCTTTTTCCACCACGCTCCAGCACCAGTTCTGACTGGAATTATACTTGCGATGAAAATTGTCGCAAAAATAGTGCCGGCATCTACACCATCCAACTAAACCGTAATGACTGGACACAGCCAGTTGAGAAAGAGCCCTGTATGACGGGATCTCGTCCTCCGCCATGGGCAACGCAGTCTCACTTTCGAAAAGAATTTCCTTTTTTAGCGTATTTAGGTTTATCCTGAACCATTGTTCAAAGGAGCCAACATATAAATACCCATTGTAAAAGGGTAACGATCTAATACGGCAGAACAGGCCGGTCACATCATGATGATAATTTTCGCCACGGATAATTTTAACTTGTTTTTGTGCGGCTTTCCATCCTTCGCCAAATGGTTCATAATGCTTAACGAGTCCATATTCCGTACACACAAAGATATTTCCGTCTTTGCTATACAAATCGTATTGCTCGCATATTGTTCCTTCTCCTATTTGTTTTAACCACATGTCATACGCATTTACCCAGACATTTGTATTCGTTACATCAACAACAAGGTGGGGCCGCCTAAAATATTTACACGTCCGGCCATGCCCGTCACCCTGAGCACCTCTCCCTACCAGATATATTTGTTCACCACCTGAGAAACCATGGTCATATCTTCGTACCCAACTTGGTGTGAATGTAGCAGAAGCATCCATCATATATTCATCAGTGAAACCTGATGACGGAGGAACCCTTGCAGCCGTATGGAACACATCCACTTTGGGCCCACCTTCTCGGATATCAACAGTACCACACCATGCCCGTCCACCGCCGCAAGACCCAACAGCCAGGACTCTTCCCTTTTCTATTGCCGCCATTAAAATACTGCCTGATTCAATCGGCAAACCATCCTTTTCGGACACTGTAACAATTACCTTGCCTTCCGAATCCAATACAACGATTTGAGAATGTTGATACCTACTGGTTTTGGGGGGAGCAGTAGTGCTTTCTGCTGAATCTCCCATAATAACAAGATCATGCTGATCTAATATACCTATTGCAACCCATACAAACTTGCCGTCAAATACCACGCTCGTTATCTCCTTTTTTCCTACACGCTCGTCATCTGATAATGGCAATGAAATCTCTTCAAGAAGTCCTTCTTGTTTCATGTAGTAGATGCCCACATCGCACCACCATACATCCCATCCCGTGGTGCAATTAACAATGCCCGGTCTTCCCAATGGATCCACATCACCCGTAACGCCGTACTCGCTTCTGGGAGCAGTAAATGGACCCACCTTGCCATCGCTGCTTTTGAGGGTCAGATTGATAGGAGAAAAAATCAGTCGACCCAGCGCAACACTTTCTTCGACTATCGT
>JAQBFJ010000010.1:0-4833 GCA_032123435.1 Verrucomicrobiota bacterium | reverse complement strand
ATTTACTCATAGCGGCATTATTTACCTCAAACCGTCAAACTGTCAAGCATTCAGATTGGACCACGGATTACACTTTTGACCATTTTATCTTAATCCTGCCTGCCTCGCCATAGCCTATTGACGACGGCGGGTCAAAACCTTCCCTCCCCCCCCCAAAAAACGCTGACTTCCTCCAGCAGGTCGCGCTTATACAATTCTCTTATCATTTCCACATCCAGGCCATGTCCCGATTTATATGATATCACTTTACCCGCTAAGAAACCTTTGTCTATCAACGCGACAGCGGCCAGCAGGTCCAGCATGGCCCTGTGCCAGACGGCTTCAAGTGATTTGCCTTCGTGAATAAGGTATGGTTCATTGAAATAACTTCTGCGACCGGCAATGAGAATATTCTTGTTGGTATAGCCAAGATTACGCACGTCAGCAAAAACCTTCCCTATTGTTCTGCAATAGACCAGCATACCCAGCGTTGTGTTTGTACGAGCCTGAGCGCCATGCCGAAAGGTTTCAGGATCAACCTTGAATTGTATTCTTTGTTTACCTATAGCGGATTTGAAGTCAATGGCGCAATCCGCCATCAAGTCTCGAAATCCTTTTTCAGGCGGAAGTAAAGTCAGAAAACTTCCACCTGGTCCGCCGACCGTCACCGGCTCCTTTACTCCGACATAGGATCTTGGCGTTTCGAGAGAGGTCATTCCGGCATTTTCGACCCCTTCCAATAAATCCATACAGCTCCTGTCGAACAGAGGCGGATCACCTGAATCCAGTCGGATCAGCACATTATCAAGACCCATCCCCATTTTTAAAGCGATAATATGTTCCACCATACGGATATAATTGTGAGGTGAACCTGCACGCAGTACAATATTCCTTACAATTTTCCATACATTATTTATCGATACCAGGATCGGCTCGGCACCATCAAGATCATCCCTTTGAAACCACCATCCTTTCCGCGTGGCGGGTTCGAACCTCAAGGTCCTTTGAGCGTATCCGAAAAAAGTGCCAGGCCCAGTAACTGAAAAAGGATTAGCCAATGTTGTTTCGTGCACCTGCCCTTTATCCTGCTCAAGCGCATTGCCTGGACAATTTATCATTACCTGATCGACGGATTGATCGGCCCACTTTTCATATGATTTTTTGATTTGATCTTCATCGCCAAGAAGAACTAAACCATGTGATTTATCGGACATTTTTCACGCCTTCCCGTGATCACCTTTAAAAGAATAAAACATGCAATATAGTCTGACCTATTCATCAACTCACAGTAGAGATGATAAATCAAGCCCAAAGTACGAAGGGAGAACCACGGAGTTCACGGAGACACGGAGCAATACAAAGAAGAGAATTTTTTGACAGGATTACAGGATAAACAAGATTAAGATAAGACGAGATGGTTCAAGAAATCAGGGCAAAATGATAATTTTACCACAGATTTCTTGAACGGTTTTCCTGATGGGAACAAGGATGTTTACACATAGCAGGGGCGGAAGACCAAGGTTTGCATTCTGTGAATCAGAAACGGTCGTGAAATATCAATAGAATTATCAGTCTATTGATATTTCACGGATCCAATCCCTTGTTCTATCCCTGTAAATCCTGTAATCCTGTCAAAAACTTTCCTCCGGATCCGAGGACAATGTGGGTCTTCAGTTGTTTTTTCCAATTCTTTAACGTCATTACTCATTTTTTTGCTGTTTATCAACAAGACATTCTTGAACCTTTGGTCCTTTTCTGGTTCAATTCGTTATGTTCATTCACTTCTACATGTAAGGAAATACGCGCATGTCTCTGGTACATGATCGCCTGCGAGCCGCGTCACGACCAGGCGCGAAATGGTATCTAAGGGTACCTGACGGTGAAGTCTATGGTCCCGCTGATATCGCAATGCTGTGCGATTGGGCCGCGCAGAACAGGATCGTGCCGGGCAGTGTCGTTTCTGATGACACACAGAATTGGATATCGCCTGAGGACTTGACTGAACTTAAGATGGAATGGTCCGCCACTCTTTCGGACGGCACGGCTTATGGCCCATTCAATTTGCTTGCAGTTCCGATCCTGTTCGAAAACAGAATTTTGTCAACCGACGCGCAATTACTGAACAAGACCACGGGGAAAACCCTTCTGGTCAGCGAAATTTTAAAACGATCCGATATACCTGATGACTCAACACCCGCCCCAATTATATCTCATACCGACGATGATATAACCAGTCGCCTGAAAAACGAAAGCGAACTTTCCATGAAACTTCTTGAAGACGCCAATAGAAATATTGAAGCGCTTCAAAAAGACATATCATCAATGGAAATGAAACTCGATAGTGCAAACAAATCACTGCTCGACGAGAAACATAAAACCGAACAATTCAAATTGCAGGCACAGGCGACGGAATCTGAACTTAAAAAGCAGTTTGATGAACTTAGAAAAAGGGCTTCAACCGAAACGATTTCTGCCGACAACACGATCCGTTCCCTTAAAAACGATCTGTCTGAGCAAAAACAGCAATACGAAGAACTCCAGAATTCACAGAAGCAAGATATAGATACCAGACTCACATCAATGCAGGACAAGTTCCAGGCTCGAGTGACAGATGTCGAACAACGGCTCAAATCAAAAACCGAAGCCGTTGTGGAGATTAAGAACGAATTGGAGGAAACGAAGGGCCTTCTGGACAAAGCTCTTAAAGATCTTCAGGAGCAAACTGTCCTTCACTCAAGCATCCTGGCATCCGAATCACAACGGGAATCAGCGTTAAACAGGCAAATAGAAGAACTCAGCAATAAAATACTCGAAGCAAACGAACATCTGGCCGGCCAGGATGCCGCCAATGCCACTCTTTTGCAGGAAAATGAACAGGCCCGACAGAAACTCGAACTAGAAATCCAGTCACTCAAAGAAGAAGCCGTGGCCGGCACGCAAATGATTCAAGACCTTCAAACGCGGCTTGAAGGTCAGATGTCACTGCACACCCAGACTCAAGAGACTGCCAAGAAGCAGGAACACGAGCTTAACAAGCAGATTCAGAACCTCATGCAGGAGGCCAGGCAAGCGCATGAATCACTGGCTGGGCTCAGCAAGGAACATGAACAGATTGCTGAACAAAACGTAAGCACCAAAACACGGCTTGAACAGGATATTCTTAATCTAAAGAATGAATCCGGAGCCTCGGCTAAGACCCTCCTGGGACTGCGATCACAATTACAACAGATAACACAATTGCACAAACAATCTGACAATGACAAACAACGCATGCAAAAGGAGCTTCTATCTCTTGCGTCAGAAAAGGATGAAATCACAGGTAATTTCGAAAGGCTTCGACATGAACACGAATTGCTAATGACATCAAGCCGTGCGAAACAGGAAGAATTGTCAGACAAAATCAAACAGCTCGAACACAACCTGAAAGACGCCCAAAAGACTGAACACGTCCGAAAAGAAGATGAAGGCCATGATCTCGAACTCCTCCGGGATCAATGCCTGACAGCAGAAAAGGCACTTGCCAGGAAGCAATCGGAACTTCACGAACTTCAGGGCAAATACGCTCTTATCCAGGAACAGATGCTATCTCTTCAGGAAACGACCAAACAACAAACCAAGCAATTTGAAGAAAAAAAAGCAAATCACGAAGCTAACACCGTGCGCCTTCAGTCTGACATAACGGATCTAACGGAAAAACTTGAACAGCAGAAAAAGCATTATGACTCCATTTTGAAGGACACTCAAGATGACCTGCTCGCCCAATTGACATCTCAGAAGAAAGTTTGCGCCGAACAGGTCCACAGGGAAAAAACTCTCCAGGAAGCTTTAACCGAATTGCAGAAGAAACATCAAAACACCGAAAACACGCACGAACAACTTCTGCATGAAAGCACATCCATTATTGAAGCACTTGAAAAACAAGTAAAAACACTGAATAAAACCGCCTCTGCCAAAAACGCGGCACTTGAAAAAGCCGCGAAAGAACTGCATACAGCGAAGTCTCAAATCTCAGCCTTTAAGAAAGGCGTCTATAAAGAACAATCTGTAATCCTTCTCCATGCGATAACCGGATCCGTCAGAAAAATCGTTAATAACATCAAAACTATCGCCGCAACATCTCAGCCTGTTACCAGAAACGCCATTATGACAATCCTGGCTCTGGGCTGTATCGTGATAATACTGTCTACTTATATACTTCGCCCTGCACCGGACAATGCTGAAATAACAATCGTGACAGAAACGGATGCGATACCAGTGCCAGACACTGCAGACATGGAACTGGATACAGTAAAGCCTCCTGCCGAGCAGAACATTCCTCTTGATCTGCCACCAATAACCACTCCTGATCAGAAGCAAGCTCACATTGATGATTCACTGCAGGTCATGTCTTTACCTGAAATCAAAATCAGAAACGCAACGGTAAAATATGATGATAATGGCTGCACCATTATCTTCCAATACGGACTGTTCTCCTCTATGACCAGACTTTCTGACACCGCCCTGACGGACCTGGAAATACTCGCCAATCAACTGCGCGAACAAATGCCGAGATTACATCTGATAATCGAAGGACATACCGACGTGGTACCTATCAGCACCAATGCATCATACTCAGACAATCATGCGTTAGGCATGGCGCGAGCTAATACGGTCCTGAACCTGTTGAGTGTAAAATACGGACTTCCTGAAGACTGCATGGACGCAACATCTGCAGGACATGAAAATCCGCCGCATTCTAATGACACCGATCTCTCGCGCAGGAAAAACCGGACAGTAGTCCTGTATCTTCGGGAAAAAACGTAAGGCCAAAGTCTTCCTCTCCTCCCGAAGCCCGATATTACACCAGTTCAGAAC
>JAQBFJ010000009.1:0-7730 GCA_032123435.1 Verrucomicrobiota bacterium | reverse complement strand
AAGATCTATCATAGACCCAGCTGTTTCCGTGCTCTCTTCGGGAGTGACCTTGAGAATAACACCCACTTCACGTGTTTCAAAAGCGCCGGGTTCTACTATGCCTCCAATAATTGTAGCATTGCCGAATTGGTCGCGGCCCGTAACTTCTGTGACCTCAAATTCCGTAGGATAAATATATTCTTCAACCACCTTAATCGTGGCTTCAGAACCAGATCTCGTGGTTACCTTCGGTGCAGACAACAGATCAGCGTTACCTTTCTGTTCCAATAAGTGAAGGATCATTCTGAGCTCTGGATTTGTCAGAACCGTCGCCAAACTTAAAATTCCATCAGCCACAGGTATGCCTTCTGCGCCTAACTGTAAATCACGGACAAACCTATTTCCCATCGTAAAGCCGCCTGTCTGCGCATTGGCGTCCATTTTCATCCTTTGCCGGGCACCAAGCGGCAGGTTTTCCTGTCCCTTCTTCTGGGCCAGTTCCCAATCATCCGACAATAACCACTCAACGCCTAACGCGTCAAAATCTATTTGCGATACTTCAACAAAACGGGCCTCTATCTCAATTTGATGAGGCACAACATTCATTACCGCCAAAATCTCCTCCAGAATCGCCAAGTTATCAGATGTATTGGCAACAACAAGCTTGCCTATAGCCGGAACATAATCTACCGAGGCGCCAGTAGGAAACGGTACTCCGAGTTTAACAAAAAATTCCTGCCATTCCCTGCGTTCATACGTAACGTCTGATTCCAGAGCTCTAAAATCGTCCCGCCCACCCGAGCTGCTACTGCCTGTGCCCATTGTCGCTACTTTAGTGCTCAAGGAAGGCAAAACATCGTACATACGATGAATAATAGGCCCCGGCGGTGCGTTTTTAGACACTATCATCACAACACTGCCGCGCACACGATACATTAGATCAGCCACAGATGTAACAAGATCCAACGCCTCAAGAAGAGATATATAACGCGCGCTGAAGGTAATCATCGGTATTTCGGTTCCGCCACCATCCTGACGACCACTGGAATCAGATGACACATCGCCAAAAATATCAGCGCTTTGAGATCTTCCGGAGTCCTCTCCTTGTTCGGCACCAGTGCCGCCCAAATGCAATATTATGTTAACACCTTTCTTCTCTTCAACTTCCTCAGATTCATCAAATTCCACACTGTACGACTGCAACATTGCAACAACATCATTAATGTTTGCCTGCCTGAACTCAATTTCAGGAATCATAATCTCTTTCATTTTCTTGATGATCCTCAGCCTTTCGTTCTCCCCATCGGCCGTCCCGGATACACCATCCATTCTTTGTTCAGGTGTTTTTCCACTTACCAACCCGTAATCACGAGGGTTCCACGTTCTCCGCACCTCTCCCATCATGTCACGACGAGTACTCTCTAATTCATACGACGCCATGTCATACCTTTTCTGTGACGCTTTGTCTCTCAGTCTAATAGCTTCCGTATTGTGCGGATCATACTTCAAGGCCAGTTCAAATGAATCCACCGCTTTGTCATATTCGGCCGTGGAAAGATATTCCCGGCCTGTTTTCAGAAAATCGCTGACGCTTTCCTGTGTTTTCTTATATTCATCCACTTCCCATCTGCGCGGCGGTGTCACACGAGGTACAGGCAATCCTTTTGCTATGTCCTTTTCTATCAGCGCTACCAGCCTGCCAGCTTTCGGATGACCTTGACTAACGGCAAATTTAGCTCTGTCACGCGCTTTTTCAAAATCCCTCATTTTCCTGGCTTCAATACTCCACCTATAGAAACACTCTGCCAAGCCTTCTTTAATCAAAGCACGTTCAATCTGTGTTTCACGACGATTTCCTATGTACTGCAATGCCTCATTAAATAATTTATATGCTTTCTGGTAATCCCTGGCCAACAACGCTACTTCCGCTTCTTTAAAACTTTCCCTCGCATGCGTTTCCTCAGCTTGACGCCTAAGCGTTTCGGTCTCTTCAAGAATCACAACATCATCAGGTTTGACCTCACTTCGCGGCACTCCAGGCGCAGGCGTTTTCACGAACGGCCTGCTGACGATAACATTTTCGGCAGGTTTCTGAAGAACCACAGGCATCTCTACAACGCCAGGATCTGCGTTTACCCGCGGCGGCGGCATACTGCTCGGCGGCAGCTGAAATGCTTCCTCCTCAATCTCTGCATAATCGACCTCATCATCCAACTGTTCTTCCGTATCAATCAGAAAGTCGTCTATTGGCTCTTCAACCAAGGCATCTCTAATAGACGAATCAAGCGGAACGCCCTTCTCTTCCTCGACCGTGATCGGCTCCTCAGTCAACTCACCCAGAAGCTCATCATCAATAATAAAATCATCAGCCATCCCTAGATCTTCACCAATATCCTGCTCAAAGCTCGCATCCAGTTCCTGTTCATCACGAACTGCTGTATCAATACCATCAGTCATAACTTCATCTATCAGCATTTCCTCGGTCACGAAAAGCCCATCTTCATCCAAGCTTTGCGACCAAGTTCTTGCCGAGGCAAGTACAGTGGTTATAACGATGAAAACGGCATACCTGAAAATCAGAACTCTGTGTGTCATAAATTACTCCTCGTACCCAGAACTAGCGCCCTCAATTACGATGACTGACCTGCCCCCGTCCCCGGAAGATACCACGGACGGCCGTCTGATAGTGATCATTTCACCATCAGCTAGACGTTTTATTACAACAATACTACGCTCACCGTCAATACTTAATACCCGATATTTTTTTCCTGTTTTCTTGAGATCAAATTCACTGCCAACCTTAACAATATAACGGCTATCGTCCAAATTAAAGAAAAGCTCCGCAGAAAACTCGCTGTATTCAACCTTTTTCCCTTTTGTTAAAGCTATTATCTTATCACCCCGCTTAAGTTTGAGTATGGATACATCAACCTTTATAGGCCTTGATGATACCGAAAGATCCATTCGCTCTTCCAGCTTTGGTTCAAAATCAACCACTTTGAATCCCTCGACCTCTCCACCCATCTTCACGAAACGCGTCTGGGGGTTTTTCTCCCTTGTATTGATCCCGAACATCAGTGATGTATCACGCGTTTTAATAGTGCTCTTGAACAACAGATTGAATGGATCCGCTTCAACTTTGGAAACCTGAAGTTCTGCTTCATACGGCGGACCATCAGCCGGATCCCTGAGATTAGTGCCCTGCATGGTCCCGGGCGGGGCCTCCGGATCAAGCGACGGAACCGTACCCGGCTGGGCGTTAAACTCAACAATATTGATAAACCCATCACCATCAGAATCCTTGTGCGCATCAGCAGGATCGTTTGGATCTAATTCATAATGGATCTCCCACAAATCCGGAATACCGTCACTATCCACATCTCTGCTCCAACTGCTTTCTACTGGACGAGGTTGTTTCGCGGTGCAGAACGGACACACCATAGCCTTGTATGAGATGGGTCCCCTGCAGTCAACACACCAAACCCTCTTTTCCGGCACAAATACATAATTTGTCCACGCCGAAATCTCAATAGGATTCCGTGTTTTCTCCAGAGTCTCCTGCATGACGCCAACATCAACAGCAATCGCTGATTCAAATAATGGCCTCAGCTTGTCAATCCTGGCATCATGCTCTTCCTCCATCTGGTGAAACATCCCCATGCGTACAGCGAGATATACCAGTGAACCAAGCAAGATAAGCAAGACAAGAAAGCAGAGAAGTTTGTCATACTGTTCTTTCAAGAAAGATATTATTTTATTCAAAAAAACCATAATTGATCGAATTCCTGCTTAATCAACTCGTAAGTTATTTACCATCGTTCCCGCTAACATTTTCGGATTTCAAAAAAGTATATACATCCATCTCCATTGTCACCAAAAGCGGCCTCTCTAAATTGCCGCCTGACACTAAACGCAAATTACGTGGCGGCACGAGATTCTCGTTTGAAGAAGCTTTTTCGCCATCGCTTACTTCCTCCCCAGCAACATCGCTATCATCGCCGCCAGCACCTCCTCTAATTACCTCACGCGGTTGAGCTACAACGAGCGACTTCCCCTTCGCAGTCAGCGACATTTTTGTAACAACAATGAAAAGATCGTCTCTGGCCAGCTCATTAAGAATGGAACGAAGCACTTTCTCCTTCACCTCGATCTCAAATGAAAAAGGAAGCTTTGTATATACAGAAGAAATATCAAATTCCGGCTTTTTCTTTTCCTGGGTTTTGACGTTTTTCTCAACCGTTTTTTCCGGTTTCGCAGATGTCGTTGTAGACCAGCGCCTGACCGGAGTCTTGGTATCCACCTGCTTTACCTCAAATTCCTGCCTTTCTATTTTGTGTATAGCCGTTACACCTTCCTTATAAAACAACTTGCAGACGCTCTCTGCAATGATCAATTGATGATTCAGTTTGGCAACATCACCCGGCGCCGGTAATGGCGCATCAGTGCCGAAATAACGACTGAATCCAAAAGCAAAATCATCAGGCAGTACCGTTCCGCTCCGCCTGGCCTCATTCAAAAGCTCATTCTTCTTGTCTCCTAACAACCTCATAAGCAAAGAAGGGCTCTGCATTACCTCACCAAGATCATGTTCAGTAAGCACAACTAACAACCGACTAAACCATTCATCAAAAACCTCAACGTTTTCCTTCTCACGTTCCACATTTTCTTTTGAAGGAAAAGGATCTCGCTTATAAAAACCTTCCAGTTTTTTCTCCGCCTGCCCAAGTTTCTTCTTTGTATCACTTAACTTGCTAACACCCGTAAACAACAGCACCGTAGATAACAAAAGAAGCAAAGCGGCTATAGAACCACCTGCTATAAAAATAATGTTCTTTTGCTGTAACATGCGTTAATTCCCGTTTAAAACATCCTGCAATGCTATCCTGATTGTGAACTCCCTTGTATGCAGTTTCCTTGGAGGTTGTCTTTCTATCTTTGTCTCGTCCGAAAACAAATCCTCCTCTTTAAGCCTCTCCACAAAAACCTCTATCGCGGTAGCTTCAGCCCTGTCCACTTTTCTCAGCTCATCTTCAAATCCCACACCATCAATAAAAATATACTTTACACATTCCGGATTCTCCTCTGTACCTTCCGCCCTTAGCGAAGTCAGCCACATGCCATCTAGCAAACAGGAATGAATAGATGCAAGCAATTGTATCCATTTAGACCGATATTCAATCGCATTAACAAGGCAATTCACTTTAGCTTGCGCGGTATTCTTCGCCTCAATTTGAGACGTCAGACGCCTGGAAACACTGTCCAGTTCCCCTGCCCGTGACTCTACCCCCGCAAACTGCTTGTCCGTACTGACTCGCATACGCCAGGAATAAACAAACCAACATAGAAGCGTAATCGCCAATCCCACAGCTGCCAAGGCAAAGAACGGCTGACGTTTCCTGAAAAGTTTCTTTGCCACCAAATCCGGCGGCATGAGATTCATCTCCACCGGACATGCAAGCCCGCGCCTGAGCGCCAAACCAGCGACCTCGCCAAGCAGATGAAGATCCGACTCAATACGATCATTGTCTATACTGGGACTTACCGCCACATTGACAAATGGATTCAAATATTCCACCTGAACCCGCAACTTCTCCCTGAAAAACGTATCCATATGAGACATTGAAGAAGAGCCACCCGTTAATAATACCAGGGATGGCGCAGCACCGCCTTGCTGACTACGATAAAAATTTATGGAACGATTAACTTCCGCGTGTAACCGGGTAATGACATTGCGAACAATTCTCGAAATCTTATCGGCCGCCTCACTGTCCGGCCCGGCATAAACGCCGCCAAATGCCACAAACGCATGACTGAGCTTTATTTTTTCAGCCTCAGCAAATGATATGTCAAATTCCTTGATAATGTCCTGAGTTATTGCATTACCGGCAACAGGAATACTTCGACTGAATATCCTGTTTTCTTCTATGAAAATAAGATTCGAAGATCTTGCCCCTATATCAAGAACCATTATACAGCCATCAATGTTGGGATAATTGAAACGCACAATGTTGTATAAAGCCATCGGCGCAACATCAACTATCTCAGGCTCCATGCCCGCCGCCAAAACACAGTCAGTAAGGCTCTTTACATTCTCAATCTTGACGGCCGCAAGCATGACACTGAGCCCGGATTCCTCATCACCTTCCATTAACTGATAATCCCAAACCACTTCATCAATAGGAAATGGAACATTCTGCTCAGCTTCATACTGAATAATCTGAAGAATTTTGTCGCGAGATACAGGAGGCAGTTTGACATAACGAGGAAAAACCGCCTGACCAGATACCGTCATGTATAAAGGTGCCATCCTGATGCCATGCTCCCGCATGACATCACGAAGCGTAGACACAATATAGGCTGACATGTCTATCTGGCTTTCAGTCTCAACCCCAAGCCTGCCTATGCCATAATTGACCAGCTCCATTACGCCGCCCTGGCCTACAATGAATTCAGCCACAACAAGCTTGCTGGCCCCAATATCTAAGGCTACTATTCGATCAATTTTCGCCACTACCGTATGACCTCATAATCATCTATGTTAATCAAGGCGAAAGGCGAACGAGACCTGTCATACAAATAACCGTCACGAACAGTCATGTTCTTGTTGCCCATCACCTCGGGATCCTTCCACCACTTGTCCCTGAGCTTAATCCCACTCTCATTGCTATCCTCATCAATAGCCCTGCCATTCTGCATAATCTCAACAGCAATTGCCACGACCTGCCCATATTTCTTAATAGCATTAGGATGAACAAAAACAGTGCTCTTGTGCTCACTGCCTTTTTCAATATCAATGTATCTTACACTGATTTTATAAATACTGAAAGCAAGTGCGCCATTTTCTTTTATCGCCGACATAACATAATAATTAAACACCAACTCATCTATCCAGTCCGGAGCAGTATCATATATCACTTCAATCATTTGCCACTCTTTTGTCTTGCCGATACCCCGCGAAAAACTCGTCTTGTATTCAGGGGTCCTTACCTGCCCGTTACGACCCAGCCCTTCTATACTGCGAATCCTCAATATCTGCCCACCACCATCAGGTTTCGATGCCGAACGAGCCTGAGCAAAAACAATATCAGCGCATAACACCAGAACCAGAAATGAAACAAACAGATGTAAAGTTCTTCTTTTCATGCCGTATCCTCCCATAATAAATTACGTGAGCAAACCGTTCGAGAGCAAACACACCCCTTCTTGCCTGACTAATTTGAGAACAAGCCAGATCAATAACAAGAGCCCTACTAAACCAATTACGTTATGTAAGCAAATTTACACACATAGATCAAAGAGTTTTTTGCTATTAACAAGAAGATTCTTAAAATCCAAAGTTCGGCCATAGCCTATATCACATTAATCATCCTGATTTTAGCCCTGCACCAGCAACTCCATAACACCCAAAATAACGAAAACACCCCGCACAAGCATAAAAAAGTAACAAAAAAAGATTGACCCATGCAATATTATCTACTATCCTTATCATTATAAGAAGATAAGAAGTGTTTAAAAAAATGGAGAAATAGTTAATGCGTATTTTACGACAAATACAATCCTGCGTTGGGACAACTTCAATCTTGGCAACGGCTGTCGTGTTCCTGTCAGCACAATTGCCGTGTAATGCAAATACAACCAATACAGTCCCATTCAATGATTCGTTTGAAAATTATACGGTCATTGATACCAACGGCACCGATGTAATAGGAACCAACGGCTGGTATGGCATAGCCCCGGGCGTCGCAGTCGCC
>JAQBFJ010000008.1:0-3238 GCA_032123435.1 Verrucomicrobiota bacterium | reverse complement strand
CTAACCTCTAGCGTGCATTATTCATGAAGCTTCGTGACGAGAGTGTGCAGGTTGCGACAGATCAAGGGCTTGGAGAAGGAATCCGGATGAGGGCGTGTCGAGACACGTCGAAATCGGGTTCCGAGGGCAAGTCCTTGAGGTGGTGTAAGATACACGCTCACAGTAGATTCTTCATGAATAATGTGCGCTAGGTATAACTTCTGCCGTTCTTGACAAACAGCCATTCCTTCCGTATATTCGCCCCGATGTTTTTATTATATTCTCTTTTTTGCTAAGCCATGTCAGCAATACAGACATGGAGTAAAAAAGAAAGTTAAAAAAACAATACAACAACCATAAACAGTTGTATATTAACAATTTGGAGAGGTGGCTGAGTGGTTGAAAGCAACGGTTTGCTAAACCGTCGTACCGGCTTAAACTGGTACCGGGGGTTCAAATCCCCCCCTCTCCGCCATTCGATACATCGAATGGCGGCCTAATCAGAATAAGATGAGAACCCCCGGAGGGGGTCGATTACGAGGAGCGATGGTAGCAACGAGTAAAGACCAACGATTCAATGTTCACTATCCTCATTATGATTCCACCCGTTTTCGAAGCTCTTCTTCTGCCACTTTCCTTTCGCGTGCTCTTCCACCCCGCACAGCATCCACCAGAGCGAGAAGCTCGTATAGGCTGGCGTCTTCCCGCGCGGCGGACGGCACGCATCGGTAAAGAGGTTTGAACTCGTGCCCCCTGACGGTGCCATCCGGGCATGGCCACACCGGAGGCAAGTCGTCCTTGCCGGACAACCGCTTTGAAAGAGGCGGAGCCGCGTGCGCTGTGGGCAAGCCCCTCGTTATGGTTCCTCTCGTTGGCGGAAAAGCGTACTTGAGGCCATGAATCAGGAATTCCAGTAGAGGCTTCCGTTTTACTTCCTTAGTAGCAACGTCTATCAGGCCCGCTACACCGGCACGTTTGACAGCCGCATGCACTTCGGACGGACTCATGGAAAGCTTGTAGGCAAGTGCGGAGTAACTCGTTTCCTTGTTCGACACAAGGATTGTGGCGCAATGTCAGTTTGCGGGTTTAATTGAAGGCAAGAAGATACACATGGACGGGAGTCTTGTTGAAGCGAACGCATCGAACAATGCCGTATTGAAAGGTTGCCCAGAATTGATAGAACAGATCAGAAAACAGCTTGGAGCGGAGATTGAGAAATTGGATGAGCCGAAAGATGACAGGCCAAGCCAATACTACGAAAAGAAGAACAAAAGGCTTGTAAACAAGACAGATCCCGATGCGGCAATGATAAGCAATAAAGGTAAAGAATCACATGCGCGTTATAAAACACACCGGGTTGTTGATGACAAATGCGGAATTATAACGGCAACAGAAACCACTTCCGGTGATGTGGAAGAGAATGCAAAGCTTATGGATCTTGTTGATCAGCATGAAGGGAATACTCAGCAAACAGTTGAAACTGTTGTGGCTGACAGTCAGTACGGAACAGCGGACAACTTTAGAGCATGTCATGAACGTGCCATCACAAGTCATATGGGAGACATGCTTGCGCCTCAAAAGAAGAAAGGCAGACGTGAAGGGATCTTTGGGTATGATGATTTTAAATACGACAAGGAAAGTGATACATTAACCTGCCCCGCAGGCGAAACGTTAACACGCCGAAAGCACAAGAAAGAGCGGAAAGCTTTTGAATACGCGTGTCCTGTAAAAGTCTGTGCGCAATGCTGCATCCGTTCTCAATGCACCAGGGCAAAAGGAACCGCTCGGACAATAAAACGCCACTACAATCATGAAGCTGTGGAAGCTGGCCGTAGACAATCTCAAACAATGGCAGCAAAACGGGATCGAGTTCGCCGGAAATGGCTTATGGAAGGCAGTTTCGCTGATGCGGCAAATAATCATGGGTTTAAACGAGCGCGATGGAGACGATTATGGCGACAGCAAATCCAGGATTACATGATAGCCGCAGTTCAGAATATCCGCATCCTGATCAAAGAAGTTCCTCGCCGAAAGGCTGGGGCCATGACGGTTGTTCAGCGGAATATTGCAGCATTATCACTCTTTACACGGTCTCTTTTTGCGCAATTATTTTCTGACAGGGCATTTGGAAGATGTTTCTGTTAATTTTGATATGTTTCTATATTTGATAAAAATCTTTCGTGGTTTGGGCAACACGCCGTCGAATTAACACTTAACTCTCTTTTCCTTTTTTATTTATTGCGATTTCCAGATGAATTGCTCTTAGCTGCCTTCAAATCTTTAAGTCTCTTTTCGATAACTCTTACAGTGCGGCTTAGTTTTCTATCTTCAGCAAGCATATCAGGCAGTCTGCGCACCTGGGCGCTTACCGCGCCGCCTGTGCTCATGTTGAGATGCTTGGCTGCCTGACGTTGTGTCTGCCCTCCGAAACGTATCAGCATGCAACCAGCTATTGCCCTTAATGCAGAATTGCGTCGACGCTCTTTAAATGCATCTTTCTCCACAGACAATATTTCACCCATGATTTCCAGCATCTGTTCAACCGGCAAGGGTTCCGTAATATGCCGAAAAGAAATATCCTCCGGAGCGCTATGTCCATCTATAAGATCTTGGTAAAAATCATCAATCCATGCTCTAAAACCATCACCGCCTATGCTGCGAGGGGATTCCTTTAACGCTTCCTTGAATTCCTCACTTGTCGCGTCGTAGCCCGGCGAAGACGGATCATCTTCAGCTAGCCCAAGTTCGACAGTTACGAGTCCAAAACCTCGTATTTCCCAAGAAAGTCTGTCGTCATACCCCTGTTTTCTCCACTACATTTTGCACCTTTTTCGGGCGCGTGGGTAGCTTCAGCTGCATGTGGTCCAAGAGATCGGCAACCAACTTGTCGGGTTTGGCCACCAGCCGCAGGCGGACCTGTGTGCTGTCTTTGACCTGAAGCACCACGTCCATCGAGTGGATCGAGGCGAGCTCTTTGAGCACCTGGCGCGCACAGTCGCCAAGGCCTTTCGCTTTTAGCCACATCTCCAAGCTTCTCCACATGACCAGAGCCAGGAAGCATACAAGGATATGAGCTTGAACACGATCTTCACGCTGGTGGAACACCGGTCGGAGACCAAGGTCAGACTTGCCGGTACGGAAAGCGTCTTCAACCTCCGTCAGATGAATATACCAATGCCATAGCTTAACTGGATCCTGCTCGTGGCAGTTGGTCCGTAGCAGGTAAGCGCCCTGTGCCGCCTCGGCCCAGCTCAGCTTG
>JAQBFJ010000007.1:0-2583 GCA_032123435.1 Verrucomicrobiota bacterium | reverse complement strand
ACCCCGAAGTCAAAGGTCTTCCGTTGAAGGTTTCTGACAGCAGTGTTCAGTGGCAGACCAACCCTCCGCACTGAAGGATTCACGCACACCTATGACCTTGGAGTCAAAGGTTTTCCGCTGACGTATATCGATAGAGATGTTGAAGGAAAGCCAGCCCTACGAATTGCATGCAATACGCACACATGTCGAATGCTCTGATTTTGAAGAGTGAGAATATTGGGATTAGATAATCTTTTGGGGAGTACAGTTCACCTTTAATTATGGCGACCGATTACAGATCAAATCTGTAGCTGTAGCCTCCCCATTTTCTAACAAGGAGTCTTAGGAATGCCTGTTATTACTTCGAGCTTCAATAAAAACGTAGCTCTACAGTGTGACGCTAGAAACTGTACTCGTAAGATTGAACATTATGATTTAGAGACTGTTCGTATTATTGCGAATAGCTCTAACTGGATTGAAATTTCAGATTTTTGGTATTGTCCTAGATGTTCTGGTCAAGAGGTTCAATTCCTTACAAAACCTCAAACTGTCAAAAGCAAAACACTGTGAAACTATCTCTAATTCTATTTCTAGTGTGCTCTATCTTTGCTGAAATATAACGCAGTCCGTCAATATTCAGAATTTACAGATAATACGCACATATCTGGAACTTCTTGAAGCCTACCTCACCTCGGATGGGAAATTCGCCATAACTGCGTCTTATACTTACTCCCCGCCAGTCTGGCGAGACTGAAGAATTTCAACACATATGTGTACCCCAAGGGGAAGGCTGCGGATCATGACGATCTGCATGAAATATTTACTTTTTCCAGATTCAAGATCATCTGAATACAGTGCTTCCAGGAAAAAAATTGGATTCCACCCGCACCCTAATCTATTGGAGTCTCATCCTAAAGTATATAAGGAGGAATAATTCCGGCTGATGAATCGCAAGAGAGTATCGAGAAGAACACCGGAACCCAAACGAATCCGGCTGAGGAATAAAACAGGAATCGGGACTGGACCAGGAGCCACACAGACGATCTGCCTTTATTTCCATGCAAGACGAAGCCGACACATAACCCAAACCTGGAGGGTGCCCGTGTTACGTAAAGGAATCTTGTATTGTTTTACGGCCACGGTTCTCGCGTTCTCCGCTGTCCCTCTAACCGGCTGCTTTGATGGGGCGTATCAACCCGCAACCATTACGTTTGACGGTCCACCCGCAGGTACAATCTTCCCGGAGGGCACAACCTCGGTTACCATCACCGGAACGCTTCATGACGGTGATAACAACGTTAAGGACCTCTATATAAAGAACGGTGCACTGGCGACGCCCATCGACTTTGACAGGGCCACAAACACTTTTTCATACGTGTTTGACCTCGCACCCATTCCCGCCGGTGTTTCGCGCACATTCGAGATATCCACCTGTACATTCAGGGTCGACGACGAAGCAGGCAAGGCTAACAGCGAACGTATCTCCTATGTCGTCGCGGAGGATTTCATCCAGCACGGGGATCAGGCCATGAAGGAGGACTCCTTCTTCGAAATATCCCTTACCGAAGACCTTCTGAAGGAGACGATTTCCTTCGCAGTAGCCTTGATCAACAACCTGCTTCCGGACCTGATCGCCGGGCTGTTGCCCCTGGAACTTGATATGGGCCCTCTCGGCAGGGTGATTATCGATCCGAGTCAACAGAGTCCTGACTGCTCGATCAATGATAGTTGCGGGCAGTACGGGCAAATCGCCATCCATGGCGATATCGGCATGGATATCTTTTTTGAGCCGGACAACACCATCGGCGCCTCCTTGACCATGACGAAACATCCCGATGCTCCCGGTGATGAAGTGATCGTCATTTACGGCATGCATGAACGTCCCCTTGGCGAGAGAACGCATGTGCAGTTTACGGCCGGGGATATCATTGCGCGGAATATCAAGCTGCAACAGGGCATAAATCAGGACAATCAAATTGTCGCAAACGCGGACCTTTCAAATGCGGATCTCGACATCGTGGATCTGGCCATAGAATACGGAGATCTTTCGGTGCCCACCTGGATATGGAGTGTATCCTTCGATATTCTCAAGCTCATACTGGGCGCACTGCCCCTGGATGACATTCTGCTTTTGGATGCAAACCCGCTGTCGTTGAACTTTGGGGACTTGGGCATTGAGGACTTGGAGAACTTGCAGCTTGAAATGGACTTTCTTGGAAGCGGCCCCCTGATAAGGACCGGCCTCCAGGGAGATGCAATGGCGGTCGCCCTTTCCTTGTTGCTGGATCTGAATACATGGCCGGATGGCGCGGCCGACAGCTATGTGCATACACCGGGCGATAGGAGGCCTGGAATCATGGCCGATCCGGAAACCGAAGACATCACCCTGTCGGTTTCTGACGATTTGGTGAACCAGACGCTACTTATCCTTGCTCAGTCCGGCCTGTTGCAGAAGGTGATTGATAGCTTCGATCTGACCCAAGAGGTGAGGAACCTTGCACCGGGCTTCTTTGCAAACAGTCCTAACTTGAAGATCACGGCAGAATTCCGCGCGCCTCCCCTAGTAGACTTCTCCACCGGTTCGACAAACGCAGGGGAGAACCT
>JAQBFJ010000006.1:0-15279 GCA_032123435.1 Verrucomicrobiota bacterium | reverse complement strand
GTCCACCGGTAGGCAGTGAAATCATGGAAGTCATCATAAAACGATCATCACACGCCAAAACTCAAAAAACAGATACCGCCAAGAGCCGCCATACTGAAAAATGATATATAATAACACCAATTCAGGCGCAGTTCATAATTGACGTAGCCCGGCGGCAATGCTTAAATACGGCTTTAATAAGTAGATAAAAGGGGAGTTTTTACCACGGAGTTCACCCGCCGTCGTCAATAGACTATGGCGAGGCAGGCGGAGGAGGAGAAAGAAGAGATATTTACCACGGCACAAAGGAGAAAAGACTTGAAAAACATTCTTTGCATTGGAGCCGGATATGTTGGCGGCCCGACAATGGCAATGATCGCGAAACACTGCCCTGATTGCCGTGTGGTGGTGGCTGATATAGACGAAGGGAAAATTAAGGCATGGCAAAGCGATAGCCTGCCCATATATGAGCCCGGTCTGGATAAAATTGTCAAAGAAGCCCTTAATCGAAACCTGTTTTTTACTTCGGAAATAGATAAAAGCATCAGGGACGCTGATATAATTTTTGTAAGCGTTAACACACCCACAAAAACCTTCGGCAGTGGCGCTGGTAAAGCCGCGGATCTGCAATACTGGGAGAAAACGGCCAGAAAGATCCTGGAAAACTCCAAATCGGACAAAATAGTGGTTGAGAAGAGCACCCTGCCCGTCCGTACGGCCGCGGCGATGGCGAGAATTCTCCAGTCAGGCGCAAACGGAGTACACTTTGAAGTGCTGTCCAATCCCGAATTCCTGGCGGAAGGAACAGCTGTGAAGGATCTTGAGAATCCTGATCGCGTGCTTATCGGAGGCCGAGATAATGAGACAGGCCGTAAAGCCGTCGATGAGCTCGTTGATATTTACGCGCACTGGGTGCCGAGGGACAGGATTCTGACAACCAGCGTCTGGTCCAGTGAACTGTCGAAACTTGCGGCAAACGCTTTCCTTGCTCAACGCATCAGTTCAATAAACAGCATATCAGCCCTTTGTGAAGCAACTGAAGCTGATGTCGAAGAAGTCGCCAAGGCAATCGGCATGGATTCCAGAATCGGATCTAAATTTCTGAAAGCAAGCGTTGGATTCGGTGGATCATGCTTTAAGAAAGACATTCTTAATCTCGTATACCTTTGCGAGCATTACGGATTATACCCGGCGGCCAACTACTGGAAACAGGTTGTTGACATGAATGAATATCAGGAAGACAGATTTGCTCATAACATTGTCGCGCGAATGTTCAACACAGTAGCGAGTAAGAAGATAGCTGTTTTCGGGTTCGCCTTTAAGGCTGATACCGGTGACACACGGGAAAGTCCGGCAATCAGAATATGCAATCATCTTCTGTCGGAACAGGCACATGTTGTGATAACCGATCCGCAAGCATTGGATAACGCGCGAAAAGACATGGCAAAGTCAGGCGCCAATACCGGCGGGCAACTGGAGTTTGAACCCGACCCTTACAAGGCGGCAGAAGGCGCGCACGCGATAGCTTTACTGACCGAGTGGGATATTTATTCTTCACTGGATTACAAGAAAATATTAAGCAAAATGATAAAGCCGGCATTCATATTTGACGGCAGAAATATTCTGGACCACAAGCAACTGTTTGAAATTGGATTCAATGTATATCCAATTGGCAAAGAACCAATGACCAGGCTTTAATTTGGGACACGGGAAATGAAATCGATTGACTGGAAGAACCTGCTTTTTGAATATAAAGACACGGGCAAATATCTCAAAGTCGAGTTTCGTGATAATGCATGGCAGGATATTGAAGTCTGCACCGACCCCTATCTCAACATACATATTGCGGCCACATGCCTGCATTACGGTCAATCCGTGTTTGAAGGGTTGAAAGCCTTTACGCGCAAGGACGGTTCAATTGCCATTTTCCGGCCTGATCAAAACGCAAAACGCATGATCGCTTCGGCCGAACGGCTTGTCATGAAAGCGCCGCCGGTTGATCTGTTCATAAAGGCGTGTACTGAAGCCATTAAGCTGAACAGCCACTTCGTTCCGCCTTACGGCACCGGCGCAAGCATGTATATCAGACCCCTTTTGATCGGGTCAGGCCCGCGTATTGGCGTACAACCAAGCGACACTTATACTTTTATAGTTCTGGTTATGCCGGTAGGCCCCTATTACAAAAACGGTTTCTTCCCTGTAAAAGCTTACGTGCAGGAACAATACGATCGTGCCGCGCCAAAAGGAGTAGGTCACATCAAAGCGGCCGGCAACTATGCCGCCGGCATGCTTGGCGATAAAGACGGCAAATCCAAGGGATACCCCATATGTCTTTATCTGGATGCCGCGACACATACGCTCGTTGATGAATTCGGCACATCAAATTTCCTTGGAATAACCAATGACCAGCACTATGTGACACCTGATTCCTCGTCAATATTGCCAAGCGTGACGAACAAGAGTCTTCAGACCATTTCTGCTGATTTCGGGTTGGTTGTTGAAAAAAGGCCCATACGTCTGTCTGAACTGGACAACTTCACGGAAATTGGGGCATGCGGCACTGCGGCTGTAATCACCCCTGTTTCTTCCGTAACGCATGGCGACAAGATCTACCGGTTCGGAAAAGAGAATGAGGCAGGCAAAACCTTAACCAGACTGTATAATGAGATCCAGGGAATCCAATATGGCGACATTGAAGATCGTCACGGCTGGATGCAGGAAGTCCTGTAAAGTCGACCATTCATCCCGTTGCCGCGCTCTTCTCGCCATCCAAGATACTGACCAGTTCGGCATAAGCCTTGTCGACCTTATCGTTCACAATCTGATGCTTGAATAGATTGCGGTCGGCCATTTCCATTTCCGCATTTTTCAGACGCTGTTCAATGATTTCATCAGCATCTTCCGCCCTGCCCTTCAACCGCTCTTTAAGTACGTTTATTGATGGCGGCAAAATAAATATATCAACAAAACTGTTTTTCAACAGATCGTCGGCAGGCACCTTCGACACATATTCACGGATCTGCGCGGCTCCCTGAACATCAATATCCATCAACACGCTTTTACCTATGGACAACTCACCGTATACTGTCAGCTTGAGCGTACCATATTTGTATCCATGAACAACGGCATGTTCCAGGAAAGCGCCTTCCTGAACACGTCTATCAAACACATCATCATTCAGGAAGAAGTAATCCTTACCGTCAATTTCGGCACCGCGCGGTGCACGGGTAGTGCAGGAAATGGAATAGATGATATGATTGAATTCAGTCAATAAACGAGAACACAACGTACTCTTTCCCGCGCCTGATGGGGCGGAAATAACAATCAACAATGGTTTTAATTTTTTCTTCATCAATTTCTAACCTGACCTATTCATCAACTCACAGTGGAGACGATAAATCAAGCCCAAAGTGCGCGGGGAGAACCACGGAGCACACGGAGATTCGGAGCCGCCTTCGGCTTCCGAACTACGGCGAGCTGAAGGAGAAAGAAGAGGAGAATTTTTTGACCCGCCGTCTTCAATAGGCTATGGCGAGGCAAGCAGGATTACAGGATTTACGGGATTAAGATAAGACCCTTCGGCAAGCTCAGGGCAGGCAGGATGGTCCAAGAAATCTGGATAAAAATATCCGCAGATTTCTTGAACAGTGCTTTTGATGGGGAAAAAGGATGTTTATACGTGGCAGGCACGGAATGCTGAGGTGTTCAGATCCTGAACATCAGAGCAGGTTGTTAAATATCAATAGAGTTATCAGTCTGTTGATATTTAACAGATCCAATCCCTCTTCAAATCCTCTCCCATCCTGTCCTCGGACCCGGAGGGTTCTCCGGACCTGAGTGTAATCCTGTCAAAAACTTTTCTCCGGGAACTCGAGGCGGGGACGCCGGGTGGTAAAATGACTCCCAATATCCGTTAAACACTACTCCACGTTTTGGACCTGTTCACGAACGCATTCCAGATCCGTTTTGAACAGTACTACAAGTCTGGATATAACCCCGTCATTTGCCTTGGATCCTATAGTATTGATTTCACGAAACATTTCCTGGCACAGAAAATCAAGAGCACGTCCACATGCTTTACGGCCATTAATCAATTTGAGGCCATGCGCGAAATGACTGTCCAGCCTGGTGATTTCCTCTGATATATCAGCACGATCAGCAAACATAGCAATTTCTCTCATCAAGGAAACGTTATTCTCGCCCGACTCGAACCCGGCCTCACTCAGCCTTTTCTTCAACCTCTCGCGATATTTTCCCGCGACCCGCGGCGCTTGTTTTTTTATGCGCGCCAGAATCTTTTCAATCTTATCCCATCTTCCGGTAATATCCTTTTCCAGCACCACACCTTCCCGTTTCCTGTCCTTGACAAGATCTCTTACGGCATTATCCAGCAGTTTTTCAAGAACACTCCAAATCTTCTCGCGATCATCCACAAGCTCTTTCTCCCGAATAACCGGCAAAGCAAGCAGAGCCGCGGCACCGAGATCATCCTTCATTTTAAGAACACCTGCTGTTTTCCTGATCTGCCGTATCAATGCCGATGCCTCTTCGGAGTCAATAACGAACGACTTTCCGCCATGGCGCGAATGGCCAACATTGATCACGGCTGTGACACTGCCGCGTGACACAGATTTTTCTATACGCGATTTTACACGCGATTCCATTGCCGCCAGATCTCGCGGCAAGCTCACCCTGATATCCTTCTGTTTTCGGTTTACTGAGCTGATTTCGACTTCTATTTTTGCTCCACCTGCGGACGACATCGCCCTGCCAAATCCCGTCATACTTACCAATGCCATATATTAACTCCCATCCAGCATGAGAACCGGCCGTTTCAAAGTCTGATTCAAAATCACATAGACCGTTTTTCTATTTCTTAATATTTTCCTGTTTTCGACCTTTACCCTGTTTCAAAACGTTTTCCCGCTTGGAAACAGCGTTCCACTTCAAAAAACCATCCATGAATTGTTGTATATCACCGTCAAGAACCGCCGTTACATTTGATGTTTCAATTTCTGTTCTATGATCCTTAACCATTGTATACGGCTGCATCACATAAGATCTAATCTGACTGCCCCACGCGATTTCACCTTTCTCGCCATAAAACTTTTCCATATCCTTTCTTTTCTGATCAAGCATAATCTCATAGACTCGCGCACGAAGAATTTTGAAGGCTTTCGCCTTGTTTTTATGCTGTGAGCGTTCGGCCTGACATGCTACAACTACCCCGGTCGGAATATGAGTTATCCTGACGGCCGAATCGGTCGTGTTCACATGCTGACCTCCGGCGCCGCCGGATCTGAATGTGTCTATTCTTAAATCATCGTCTTTAATATCAACATCTATGTTTTCGTCCAGTTCCGCCACAACATCAAGCGCCGCGAACGATGTATGACGCCGCTTGTTAGAATCAAATGGACTGATTCTGACAAGCCGATGGACACCCCGTTCTGCCTTCAACTTGCCATACGCGTAGGGCCCTTCGACCAGAAACGTTACACTCCTGATCCCCGCTTCTTCACCAGTCTGATAATCCATTATCTCAGATCCAAAACCGTTCTCTTCGCAATATCTCCTGTACATTCTGAACAGCATTTCAGTCCAGTCGCACGATTCCGTTCCACCAGCTCCGGCATGAAGAGTCAGATACGCGTTGCTGGCATCGAGCTCCCCATTCAGCAGAGAACGCAATTCAAGATCTTTTGAAGCTTTTTTTGCACGATCCAGGATGTCTGCTACGTCTTTCAGAGCATGCTCTCTCTGACCTTCATTTTCCTCACCGTCCGCCAATTCAATCAGAACATTAGCGTCTTCAATCATTCCGTTCAGTTTATCAAAAGGATCAATTATAGACCTGTACCCGTTTGTTTTATTTATAATTGATTTTGCTTTGTTCTGATCATCCCAGAACCCGGGCAAAACGGTCAGAGCTTCAAGCTCAACCAGTTCTTTCCTTCGAGAATCGACGTCAAAGACAACCTCGCATTTCCATTATGTACTCGCTAAGTCGACTTAACCGCATTTTCAGTTCTTCTATCATTCAGCCATCTTTCTTACTTTCAATGTTGTTACTATACCCCATAATATTGCCATGATACCGCAAGGAAGAGCAAAGGGAATATCCCCATATTTTCCATAAAAGGTCAAATCTTCATTAGCGCCTCTCAGTCGCATGTTTTCAATGCGACATCTGGCAAGATGAGTCTCGTTATTACGCAACATATCCTGTGTTATAATATCTATGCGCCCTTTATTGTCAATAAAACAGGTGACACCTGTATTCGCACAGCGCACGGCGCTGACACGATTCTCAATACACCTGAAAACACAATGACTCATGTGTTGGACAGCAGCACTTGAACCATCAAACCAGGCATCGTTAGTCTGGTTCACCAGCAGACCGGCTCCATTTTTCACTGCCTTCCGTGCGAGTGAAGCCATGATATCCTCAAAACAGATCAAAACCGAAAATAGTGCTGTTTTATTGGAACCAATTTTCAGATCAAAAACAGTATTGTCTTCACCCGCAGAACAACTGACTCCTATAGGAACAAATCGTTGAAGCCACGGAATCATTTTGTCGAACGGGACATACTCGCCAAACAACACGAGATGCTGTTTTTTGTAAATTCCAGTTATTTCACCCGATTTTTCGAAAAGAAATGAACTGTTGTAATATATCGATTTCCCTTCAACTTCCAATGTTTCCATTGACCCGACAAGCAGTGGACTTCCCTTACACGCCAATTCTTTTACGAAATCCTGAGTCTGCGCATCCGAATTAACGGCATAAGGAACAGCTGTCTCAGGCCATACAATCAAATCCGGCTCCTGCATTAACGCCAGTTCCGTCAAAAGCTCAAGTTCCTGATAAATGCGCAAAGTAAATTCGTCGTCCCATTTCAGTGTCTGCTTTATATTCGGCTGAATTGCAGCAACCTTAACATAGCAGGCATTTTCATCGCCCGAATCCATATCGCGGATCATACGCATGCCATGCGACCAGCAGGCGAAACAGAGTAAAAGGCCGATCATTAATTCAAAATGGACACGTGTTTTTCGTCGTCCTTTCTGGGGAACAAGCGTGAACAAAGTCAATGCCAACGCCGTATTCATTAACATAACAACTGCAGACACGGCATAAACACCGCCCCATTCCGCTATCTGGATAACAGCCAGATTCCTGAACTGACTTATCCCCAGCGCGTTCCACGGGAACCCGGTAAAAAGCACTGATCTCAAATATTCAAAACCAACCCAAACCAATGGAACTGCCAGCAGAAGAATACAGCTCTTTCCCCTATTGTATCCGGTATTTTGTCCTCTTTGGAAAAGCATTGATATCACAGCAAGAAATGCTCCCGTATAAAGAGCGCAATACGCGGAAAGCGCGACCCATCCGAAGATGACGACCATAAAAGGGCCGCCGGCGGAAATAAGTCTGATCAGCCATGAAACTGATGAAAGCCAGAACACGAGGCCGCTGACAAAGCCCCATTTGAATGAACTTCGTGGTGTTGAATACCGGGCTATTGATATCAAAGGGACAAACGCGATCCAGGCGAGCTCCGACCATTCCATGGGAGGAAACGCAAAAGCAAGAAGTGCTCCAGCCCCAACGGCCCCTGTGACTCGTAAAAAAGAAGGAAGCAATCTGAATGACACGCCATTATGCTTGGTTCCGCAATCAGCTTGATCCATGATCATGCACCTATCTGCCGCAGCATTTCTTGTGTTTCTTGCCACTCCCGCATGGACAAGGATCGTTACGGCCGACTTTAGGATCATCACGTTTGACAGGTATAATAGGACCAGATGCCGCACCATTTCTTGCACGTCCCGACAAATCATTTGCGGCACCACCACCACCGGCTTCACGACCAGCCAATCCGCCCGGACCAAGAATTGATATATCGTCATGCACAAGTGTCCGTGGCAAAGCCGAAATAAAAGATTGAAATGATTCTACGGACGTTGATGACCTGAAAACTGCCGAAGCTATTTCTTCCTTGATACTATCCATCAAATCGCCGAACATAATAAAGGCCTCTTTTTTATACTCGACCAGCGGATCGCGCTGTCCATACGCGCGAAGCCCTACACCTTGCCTCAAGGCATCCATTCCCCTGAGATAATCCTGCCATTGAGTATCTATCGTGTGCAGTATAATATGACGCTCCATCGACATCACGGCGTCGCTATCCTCCATTTCAATCTTCAAATCATACGACCGTTTGGCACGTTCAAATATCTCGTTTCCAACTAATTCAGGATCAGACTCCTTGGCCTTTATATCTTCCATTCGAAACGCTATTGGAAATGAGCCCTGAACCCACTCAACCAGATTCTTAAGCGCATCTTCGCTATCGTCATTCAACATCGTCTCTGTTCGCGACATGATGACATCATTGAATACATCATGAATATGGTCCCTGATATTCTCGCTTCTAACAACGCTACCCCTGAACCCATAAATTATTTCACGCTGTTTATTCATCACATCATCATATTCAAGCGTTCTTTTTCTGATCGAGAAATTTTGCTGTTCAACCCGCCGTTGAGCAGTCTCAATGGAGCGATTCAGCCACTTATGCTCGAGTTGTTGACCTTCTTCCAACCCAAGTCTACTCATAATATTAGCAATTCGATCCGAGCCGAAAAGACGCATAAGATCATCTTCAAGTGATATATAAAAACGTGATGAACCGGGATCGCCCTGTCTGGCGCAACGGCCGCGCAACTGACGATCTATCCGTCTTGATTCGTGCCGTTCAGATCCTATTACATGCAGGCCGCACGGTTTCTCTTCCAGCATCTTTCTCAAAACCATCCCGTCAAGCCTATTATCAAGCGTCAGATCCGACTCAATAATATTTCTTTTGAGATATACAACGTCTTCACCCAGCTTGATGTCTGTACCACGCCCGGCCATATTAGTGGCAATTGTAACGGATCCCATTTGACCGGCACGCGCGACAATTTCAGCTTCACGTTCATGATTCTTGGCGTTGAGCACGTTATGCGGCACGCTCACCCTTTTCAACATGCGGCTGATCAATTCAGACGTATCAACACTGGCAGTACCCACCAGCACCGGCTGACCTTTTTTATGACAATCAAGTATTTCATTTACAACTGCTTTGTATTTTTCTCTCTGCGTCTTGTATATGACATCATTTGAATCCACTCGCCGAACGGGCCTGTTTGTCGGTATAACAATAACATCAAGCCCGTAAATGTCATGAAATTCGGATGCTTCCGTTTCGGCTGTTCCCGTCATGCCCGCCAGCTTGTCATACATTCTGAAATAATTTTGAATTGTAACAGTGGCGAGAGTTTGAGTTTCCCTTTCTATTTTTACACCTTCCTTTGCCGACACCGCCTGATGCAGTCCATCGCTCCAACGCCTGCCTGGCATGAGTCGGCCGGTAAACTCATCAACAATAATCACCTGGTTATCCTGAACCACATACTCAACATCCTTTTCGAACAGACAATATGCGCGTATAAGCTGATCCACATTGTGGATTCTCTCGCTTTTATCCATGAACTCCTGCTGAATCTGCTGTCTTTTTTTCTGTTTCTCCTTAACTGAAAGAGAATCATCTGTGTCAATCTCCGCCATATCGGCGACAAGGTCAGGCAATACGTACGAGTTCGGGTCATTCGGATTCAGCGTCTGACACCCCTCGTCTGTCAGCGTCGCCTCGTGCCCCCGTTCGTCAATAGTGAAATAAAGATCTTCCCTGAGCGAGCGCGCCTGTTCTTTTCGCATATCGGTCATCATGACGCTTTCGACCTGCTCGTGCAATTTGCGGTTCGACGGCTCCTCAAGCATGTGCATCAACTGCTTATGCTTGGGCATGCCGTGATATACCTGATACATCTTGAATTGCGCTTTTTCCGTTTCATTTTTATCAATGAGTTCCTTGACTTCCTGCATCATCTGATTGCACAGGACCCGTTGTTTCCTGACAAGACCTTCCACCTTTGGTTTAAGCTCAAAATACTGATGTGATGACACAGCCACGGGCCCGGAAATTATCAAAGGGGTTCTTGCCTCATCAATAAGGATGCTGTCTACTTCATCTATGATCGCGTAATTATGTCCACGCTGAACCACGTTCTCGGGATCATACGCCATTCCATTATCACGCAGATAATCAAAACCGAACTCGCTGTTCATTCCGTAGGTAATATCCTTACCGTATTCTACGCTGCGCTCCTCATGAGTCATGCCGCTCTGAATACAACCCACCGTAAGCCCCAAAAAGCTGTAAACATGCCCCATCCACAGAGCATCCCTGCGAGCGAGGTAATCACACGTCGTAACGAGATGAACATTTTTTCCGGTCAGGGCATTGAGGTAGAGCGGCATTGTAGCTACGAGCGTCTTTCCTTCACCTGTAGCCATTTCCGTAATTTTGCCCTGATGCAGTACAATGCCGCCCATCAATTGGACGTCAAAAGGGACCATATCCCATTTAATCTCGTGACCGCAGACATCAACAGCGACGCCAAGCAATCTCCGACACGCATTCTTTACCGTGGCAAACGCCTCGCACATTAAGCTGTCAACCGTTTCACCATTGGCGAAGCGCTGCCTGAACTCATCCGTCTTGGCTTGAAGCTCAGAATCAGACAATGCCTTATATTGCTCGTCCAGAGCGTTAATCTTCTGAACAAGCGGCGCCAGAACACGAATGTCCCTCTGCGTTTTGGTTTTGAATATCTTGCGGAATATATGCATGGACACGGCGCCTTAGTCGCCAGGCGAAATAGCCTCTACCGGACATTCATCCATGCAGAGACCGCAATCAACACACTTATCTGAGTCAATTGCATATTTATCGTCGCCTTCACTTATGGCATCGGATGGACACACTTCGGAACACTTTCCGCATTTTGTACATTTATCAGAGATTACATACGCCATTTTCACCCCTCCTCTTGTTTCCATTGCTGATTTCAATCAAAAACATACAGAATATACTACATCATCAAGTCTACTTACCCAGTTCCAGTCGTTTCGCCAGCCTTCCAGGCAAACCAACTTTTTCAATCCTGGCTTGAGCTTTCGCAATGTCATATTCAACACGTCGAAATTCAACTTCCCTTGTCTTCATGTCGTAAACAACATACGAAGCACGCGGATCCCCGTCGCGAGGCTGACCAACACTACCAACGTTAATAAAATATTTCTGCCCCAACTCTATTGTAAGTTTTCTGCAATCACTTCTTCTTACCCGCCCGCCCTTCTCAAAAACTATCGGCACATGAGTGTGCCCATGGAAACACACCGCTGTAGGCTGATAATTAAAATGGGCCTCCGCGTCCAATGTGTCGAACACATACCCCCATTTATCAGGCATATCCATTGTGCTATGCACAATGCTCAGGCCAGCCACAATTTTGGAATACTCCAGATTTCGCAAATATTCTGTCTGATCATCATCTAACTGTCGCCTTGTCCAATCCACGACATTCGCGGCCAGAGGATGAAAATCATCCAGACATTCATCATGAGAACAATAGTGATCATGATTGCCGCGAACAACAACACAGTTCAATTCCCTGATCTTGTCCAGGCATCGAGCAGGATCCGCATTATAACCAACAACATCACCCACGCAGATATAAAAAGTAACACCTTTATTTGCCGCATCCTTAAGCACGGCGCTCAGGGCTTCCCAGTTGCCGTGAATATCCCCTAAAACAGCGTATCTTCTTTCCTCCATCACAGATAACTCCATCAAAGTTTTAGCAAGGCTGCAGCAAGAGCAAGATCATCAACCGTCGTGATTTTCAAGTTAGACACCGGTGCAGGAACAAGCCGGACGTCTTTTGCAACTAATTCAACCGCTGAAGCTTCATCAGTAACAGTTAAACGCTTCTTATTAACAACAGCAAAAGCCTTTACAAGCAATTCTTTCTTGAAACTCTGGGGAGTTTGAACCGCCCATAATTTAGAACGGTCTAATGTCTGTGATATAACTACCCCTCTGTTAACATATTTTATGGTGTCTGTTATCTTTACGGCGGCAACACCGGATCCGTAACGCTTGGCAGAATGAATGGTCTCCGAAATCAGATGTGCCGTTACACAAGGTCTCGCACCATCATGAACTGATACTACTTTTACATCATCACCCAAACTGGCCAATCCATTCTGAACAGAAACCTGACGCTGAGCGCCACCGGCAATGACTTTCTTTACCTTCATACAGCCAAACATCTGCGCCATACCGCGAGCAGCGCCTAACCGATCCTTTCTTACTACGAGCACAACAATGTCTATATCCGGACATTTCTCGAACGCAATAAGCGAATAGGCCAAAACAGGCTTCACGCCAAGACTCAGGAATGCCTTGTCAGCATCCACGCCCATGCGTTCACTTTTGCCAGCAGCTACTATAATTCCAGCATTCATAACAATATATTCCCAGACGAGATATGAAATTAAACAATCGCAACCGTTTTCGTCAAGCTTTTTGCGAAAAAACGGCGAAACAATGACCAACATGTCAGCGCATACCGGCGTAAATCAGCGGGAAAGCAGTAGGTCACTCATCGCGAAAAACAGGATTGCTAACCAATTTAAGCGACGATCGACCCCGGACAATAACACGATAATATCGCGGACCGCAAAATGAAGGCTCTGCATCATCCTTGATTTCGACCTCTGCCGGCGTTTCTTCCGATATGTCACGAATAACCTTGCCATTACTGATGACCTGTATCCTGATCGGTTCCCCGGCTATACGGGAAGACACCGCAATCGCGACAACTTCAGGAGCACCATTACTTCGTGAAATCAATTCAAACCTATCCAGCGATAAAGCCTGATCCTCATAATTTCTCCGAGCATAAAACCGACCCTTTCGGATCGACTCCAGAATGGACGCGGATTGCTTTCCATCAGACCATACAACGGTCTGAACATTACCCAGCTTCTTTCCCGCCTGCCCTTCGTAATGATACAGCATTTCACCAAACGCCCATACCGGCTCACTTCTCATGCCAGCAAGATACTCATTCAACAGTCTGTCCCATCCGGCGCCAGCCTCAATAAGTGCATTCCTGTCTTCATAAACACCCCCAAACCCGGTATAACCGCTGGTTATATCCAGAATTTCAGGATGCGGGTCCGTATGAGCCCTGAAGCTCGTCTTGAATCCGCAAAATGAATATTCAAACTGACTGTCATCCATTGCTTCCGGATGCGCCCAATAATGCGGTAAATTATGACTATTCAGGAAATCTATCATGGACTGCCCGTATGCCTTGACATCCTTTGCACCATATATATCAAAAGATGATACAAGACCGGCACAGATATTAAAAACGACCATGATCGTTAACACAGGTAATATCATACCTTTAAGTATCGAACGCCTTATCTGCCTGACAGAACATGACATCATGCCCGCTAAAAAAGGCGATAAAAATAAATACCCGACAATAGCCATAACCATTAGCAGAACAATCAGCCGACTGCCAATAATCCAGCCCGCATCGTCGGGCCAGATATATCCGCATGCTTCCCGCATCCTGCTTATTGTACCGGCATCCACTGCGCCCAGGACAATCAGATTTTTTTGATGATCATGACAAACCGGGTTCCTGAAAACCGTGCCCGTCCAGTAAAAGCGCGGACAGATTTCAATGCCGGGAACATACAGAACATCTGACTGTCTCCTGTTCTCCGCCTCGATCATGTCAAGATATGCCTGAGCACCGGCAGTAATAACTGAGGAACGTGAATAGTTAAGCCAGAATATGTGTCTGAACGGAAGAAGCCCGTATTGAATCGTATCCGTCCGATTATCTGTCAGAAAAATAACATCTATCCCATATCCACGTGCTAAATCGGTCAACTCGGGTAAAGAATAACGGCCATAACTTGATATTTTACTATGCACATGTACCGCGCAACTGTATGATTTCATCACAACATTGCTGTCACCGGTATCAGCATGTGCATCTTTTACAAATACAGCACAGCAAGTAAGAAGAATAACAAGGAGTCCGACAGCTGGAGCAGAACGATTAATATGCCAATCTGTCATTAACACCTCATTCTCATGAAAGTACTCCACATAATTACACGACTTGATCCCGGCGGATCCGCAAGCAATACAATAGTAACTGTTGACCTTTTACGCAAATACGGATTTACCACTTCTCTGGCCTACGGAGTCACTCAAGACCCGGACGGCTCAATAGCTGATACACTGAAAGAAAAGAATATTACCGCCTTTACTATAAATTCACTGGTCAGACCCCCTTCCCCCCTGAAGGACCTCATAGCTTTACATGAAATCACAAAACTTCTGAAAACAGGTAATTATGATCTCGTGCATACACACACATCCAAAGCAGGCGTTCTGGGCAGACTTGCCGCCAATAAATGCGGGATCCCAACAATTCATACTCCGCATGGCCATATATTTTACGGTTATTTCGGCAGAATTCTTACGGCACTTTTCGTATTCATAGAACGTATACTCGCAAGAAAAACAGAACGTATCGTCTCTTTAACGGATCAGGAAACAAAAGATTGCCTGAATAAACATATCGGAATACCAGGACAATACGTTACCATTCCAAGCGGAGTCGAGCTCTCGCGATTTCGCGACATTCATCCGGATAAAGGCACGGAATTCCGTAACGAATTCGACATTCCGCAAAACGCTTTTCTTTTCATTTCCATTGGCCGTCTTGTTCATATAAAAGGTTTCGATATTCTGTTGGATGCGTTCAGTAAAGCAGATTTTAAAGATAAACCCGCGTTCCTTGCGATCATTGGCGACGGCAATGAACGAAAGCCGCTTGAACTTATGGTGAACAGACTCGGTCTCACACAATATATCAGACTGACCGGGAACCTTCAGGATGTACGCCCCGCGCTTTCCGCTGGAAACGCTTTCATTCTGGCCAGTCGAAACGAAGGCATGGGTCGGGCATTGATTGAGGCCATGGCAGCGGGTTTACCGGTAATAGGAACGGCCGTGGGTGGAATCCCTGTCGTAATAGATAACGGTCAAACCGGCGTTGTCGTCCCTTCTGAAAGCCCTGTCGCGCTGGCACATGCCATGGAAGAGCTCATAAACAATCCCGAGATACGCGCCAGAATGGGAACAAACGCCGCCAATGCCGTCTATCCGAAATACGATCAGAATACAATGATAGAACAATTAGCCAAACTCTACAGAGAAATATGACCGCTCAACGGAAATAAAATTATGATCTGCGCTATCCATCAACCTCAATTTCTGCCATGGCTGGGCTACCTGCACA
>JAQBFJ010000005.1:0-5770 GCA_032123435.1 Verrucomicrobiota bacterium | reverse complement strand
AGCTTT
Organism: Verrucomicrobiota bacterium; assembly: GCA_032123435.1. Taxonomy (GTDB): domain Bacteria; phylum Verrucomicrobiota; class Kiritimatiellia; order UBA8416; family JAQBFJ01; genus JAQBFJ01. The sequence goes on along the minus strand of JAQBFJ010000005.1, from coordinate 5,764 downwards.
TTCCAGTGCTGAAATGGCTTCCGGCTTATTGTCTTCAATGGCAATGTAGACGGTCTTTGCGCCAAGTATTCTGTGAATAATTTCGGCCCCTTCCAGCAATTCAGACGTGTGTTCAAGCATTAAACGGAAATCAGCAGTAAGATAAGGTTCACATTCGGCCCCGTTAATTATGAGCGTGTCAATCGGCTTGTTCGGGGGTGGTGATAATTTTACGTGCGTCGGGAAGCCGGCGCCGCCCATGCCGCATATTCCAGCGTCGGCGACTATTTTCAGAAGCTGTCCGGGATCCGTGGTTTGCCAGTCTTTAACAGGTGACAGTGTTTCTACCCATCGGTCTTCGCCGTCGGATTCAATCTCTATCGCCGTGGCCAGGTGCCCGGCGACAGTGCGCGCTTCGTTTAAAGTTTTTACTGTTCCGGATGTAGGCGCGTGCACATACGCCGATATGAATCCAGCCGATTCACCAATAGGTTGGCCGCGCAATATTTTATCACCTTTTTTTACAATTGGTTTCGCAGGCGCGCCCAGATGTTGAGACATGGATACCTGCAGCAGTTCCGGAACAGGCATTATTTCTATTGCCATGTCGTGCGACAAATCCTTGTGGTATACGGGGTGGACGCCGCCCGTTACCCTGTATTGTGCCTTGTGTGTTGTTTTGGCCATTATTGTTAACCCGTCTTTTCAGGTATTAGGTTTCGATTAGCGATGTTGGTTGATTTTATAATGCATTTTCCCGGACATTTCTCCGGAAGCTGATCGTTGTCCAGCTCTTTGCTGTAATCGACCTGTGCCAGGAAGCCGTCCATCTTTATTGCCTCATTCTGCGCGAGTTTAACGCATACACTGCACCCAATACATCCGACCTTGCAGGCTTTCTTGACAACAGGTCCTTTGTCTTTGGAACTGCACAGGACGTGAATGGTTCTTTGTGCCGGAATCAATTTGATCAAGTGGCGTGGACATGTTTTAACGCATATTCCGCATCCTATGCATATATCGGCGTGTACTACTGCGAGATCGTTTGCTAACTCGATGGCATTTACCGGACATGCCCTGGCGCAGCTGCCGTAGCCCAGGCATCCATAACCGCAGATTTTATCGCCGCCTCCTACGGAATGGGCGGCTTTACAATCAGCAACGCCGTTGTAAGCCGATTTTCTGGGTGCGTTGTCTTTATCGCCGCCACATAGAATTATGGCCACTTTCTTTTCGGCGGCTTGCGCGTCAATACCCATGAACGCGGAAAGTCTGTTGATTACATCCTGTCCACCGGGCGCGCAGAGATTAATGGCTATACCGTCAATGATAATGGCCTTTGCGTAATCGGCACAGCCGGCGAACGCGCATCCGCCGCAATTTGCACCAGGCAGGATATCGAGCACCTGTTCAATTCTCGGGTCTTCCTTGACGGCGAGAAAACGTGCGGCGAGCGCAAGTGCAATGCCGCATATCAGTCCCAGTCCTCCTATTGATATAGCTGTTATGGTTAGTATGTTCATTGTTTAACAAGCCCCGCAAAACCCATGAACGCGAGGCTTAGAAGGCCTGCCGTTACAAGCGCTATCGCTACGCCTCGAAAAGCTTTGGGCGGATCAGCTCTGTCGATTTTTTCGCGAAGACCGGTAAATATGAGAAGCGCCAGTGAAAAACCAAGTGATGCTGCCAGTCCGAATACCAGTGACTTCAGGAAATTATACTTCAGTTGAATGTTCAATACAGCCACGCCCAGAACAGCGCAGTTAGTTGTAATCAGGGGCAGGAATATGCCCAGCGCGTTGTGCAGCTTCGGGCTGAATTTTTTCATCACAATATCGACAAGCTGGACAAATGATGCGATTACCAGAATAAAAGCAATAGTCTGCATGAACGCCAGGTTGATCTTCAGGATGCCGGTTTCAGAAAGAAGAAAGTGGGAAACCGCCCATGTGACAGCCGAAGCTGAGGTCATGACAAAAATTACGGCGCCGCACATTCCCATGGCAGTGGAAAGCTTTTTGGAAACGCCCAGAAAGGGACAGATACCCAGAAACCGGGTTAATACGAAGTTGTTGACAAGAACCGCGCCTATGATAATAAGAATGTATTCCGTCATGTTCTACTCCGGAATTAAAGAGATAAAGTATATGGGTATTCGATAGAAAAGAAAGAAGAAAACTTACGCCAAACTACATCTTTTAGGGAGACGCAAGATCTTTACCACGAAGAGCGTGAAGGACGTGAAGCAAAGAATGAAAAATGAGAGAGTTTTTGCCCACCTAACACAGCATTTCTCTCTCGTGTCGCGTATCGTCATAACTCTTGTGCCCGCAGCATCTTAAGGAAACCCAGTTTGTTTTTCTCGATGCACAAACAACCGGGTGAAATTTGGAAAATCTGATAGGAATTTGCTTTTCCCCCGTAGCCGGCCCAGCCCTACAATTCTCAGTTTTTCCGATATCATGAAGGAAGCTTACCGGCAGGACGGCAAGAAATCAATCGCCAAATAGGCTCTGAGAGGGGTTTGCACGGTGGAGATGATCAAAGAAATGATGCCAGCACGACTGAGCGCCCTTTCGAGGCAGACCTCGCTTGTTATCCTGCGATGGCCTCGTCAAACCACTGACAATCCTCCAGGATAGGTTCGATGACGTAATCCTGTATGATTGGCTTGGGTGGTTGCGCGCGCAGGCAAGGCTTCTTCCGGCCATAGGTCCAGGTGGCGCAGGATTTTCTCAATAACCTCGTTATCGTCAATGAGCGCGACCATGCGCATCTCAGAGCCGCACTGCGGACAATTCATGGGGTCCAGTTCCCAGACTTTCTTGATCAGCTCCCGCCACTTTTTTGAAGGCAGGCGGCGGGGCTGGTAGTCGGAGACGTCAATGACCTGAACGCCGGTGGGATTGGCACCCTCGGGGCATTCGGCCTGTTTCTTGGCACGCTCGCCCCTGGCCCTGTTGCTATACCAGCCATAATACCGTTCCATCCGCCTTCGCCCCTGTCTGCCCATTGCTACGGCGGTACAAGTCTGGAAGCCCTTGTCCGGAATATGTTGGGTGATGGCAGCAATGAAGTCCTCGGCTGAGAATATCTCAAAATTGCGCTTGGTCTTGGCATGCATTCTGGACCGATAGATTACAGTCCCATTCTCTTCGTTGTAGGTCATCTTCTGCTCGGAGAATGGATTGCGGATTAGTTGGCCGTCAGGTCTGTGTGTTACCTGACGAAGGAATTCCAGCAGGCATTCATTGGCAATCCGGCAGAGCTTCTTGAGAAGCCGGCGGTTGTTTCGGAAAAACACGCGCAGCATGATGGGCAGACTGAAGACATACTGGCGGTGTGGCAAGGGATAGAGCGGATACCTGGCAAACAGCTCCGATTTTAAGAAAGAACTGGGTGTTTCGCGGCGTACAGTGGCCCGTGACCTGGATTTCCTGCGGGATGAGGAGAATGCGCCCATCGAGTACGATGAGTCGCGGAAAGGCTATCGGTTGCCCGATGAAACCTATTCATTGCCGCCGGTCCAACTCAGCCGAAAAGAAGTCTTCAGCTTCTCCATTGCCCGTAAACTACTGGGCGCTTTTGAAGGCACACCTTTGGAAATGGACATGCGCTCCACATTGTCAAAGATTGAGGAATCCTTGGAAGGAAATATCTCCATGGATATCGAAGGCCTCACGGAAAACCTATCGGTAATTCCGGGCGCCCTTAGTGCTCGTAGTCCTTAAGGGCGCCACCGCGGCCTTGCTCTAAGCGCGGAACATAACCTGAGCCTTTACTCTAGTAATACCTTTACAAAGCCAACATTATTACTGATCTGTATAGTCTTTGTAGTCAATGGATAAACACCGGATATGCCCGTACGGTTTGTTACCCAGGCACTGTCGGTTAGGTGCCGCTTATGAAGTATACGGTATGTCTTGTTCGTCACCGCCTGCCAGGTTACATCGAATTCATCCGTTCCCGAGCCGGAAACTATACCGACAACCGCCAGCAATGATTGGGCATTTGTGGGTTCCGTGCCCGCAAGGTATTCAAAAGCATCCAGGAATCCATCATTATCAGAATCTGTCGAATCTGATGCATTGGTAGAGTGACCGAAATACGTCTGCTCCCAGGCATCAGGCATTATGTCGCCATCTGCATCGCGCTGAGAATCGACTATTACGCTGTTCCAGTCTGCGCCAAGGTCTATGGCCATCGTTGCTGTCAGTGATGTGGCATTATGAAAATTGTAGTAGACCGTATTGATAGCGCCGCCATTCGTGCCGCCCAACGCGGCCACGGTCCAGCCGGAATGAATCAGGTCCATCCCCACGATCCCGTTGATCTCATCCGTGATATCCAGCACCATAACAGTGACCGATACGTTGGTCTCAACATATTCCTCCAGTATCTCGTCATATACGAGCGATGCGGTTGTCTGCCATTGCAGGTCGACGTTCTCGGTGGTTGGAATAACGATGGAATCGACCATGAAGGTTGGAACGGACGTTGTCCCGCCAACGCCGCCTATCTGTTGCCATGCAGAAAAGCGATCATCATTGTCGTCGAGAATTTCGTCGCCGTTAGAATCGAGTCCTATGCCGAACGCTATTGTACTCGAGATCATGGAGAGCTGTGCGCCTGTATCCATAAGGAAGTCGCCGCCGCGGACCTGTCCATCGGCACCGGCATAGGCTTGCACGAAAGGAAGTGGCGCCCATGAAGGCAGTGGGTCATTGGTCGCTACCTGGCCGCTCTGTTCAAATTCTTTGAGTGTCAACGGTATGTTATACCGCCCACTGCCGCCGACAGGAACATCCGGCAGGAATCCTACTGACATAGCCGACAAGTCGGTGCCCAGCCAGGGCGTCATATCAAGCACCGTAACGCGCTCGAGCATTGTCGGCATTCCCATGATTCCGGCAAAGTCTCCGAGCACATTCACATCGTCACACATGAATCGCACTTTTTCGAGCGTGCCTGTGTCGGCATTATTCGAAATGAAATCCATGTCATATTCCCCGGATACACCGTATTCTGTGAAGCCACCCACGCCTTGCTCAAGGTAGGAACCCTCATGATCCTCGAACCCTTTCAGCTTCATTCGTTCCAGATTGGATTCAGCATTGATATCTGCATAGGGATCGCGGCTTATCATGAGCCCGTTAGCACCGGTATCGAGAAGGAAGTTAAGCGGGATTGTATCAAGCACGAGATCCGGCCCGTATATCTTGAGTTCATTGTTGGTAGTGGCGGGATCATCGGGAGTGTAAACGAGTATGTTAACGGTTGGTTGACCCAGCAATACCGCGCCGTTCCCCATCTTGATATACGTGTCTGATGCCTGGCCTGTTCCTGCTCCGAGGAGTAGGAAGGCCATGCAAGCTGATAGGAATTTGCTTTTCCCCCGTAGCCGGCCCAGCCCGACAATTCTCAGTTTTTCCGATATCATGAAGGAATCTTACCGGCAGGACGGCAAGAAATCAATCGCCAAATAGGCTCTGAGAGGGGTTTGCACGTCTGAAAGGCAAGCGGTGGGCAGTGGCAGTTGAAAACACCTGTTCCGGCGGCGCTAAAATTCAGCTTTAAACGGGTGAACGATTGATATCGGCCTGAATAGACAGATAAAATAAAGGCACCCAACACTCAACAGGGGTAGATTTCTGTTGTTCATGAGGAGCCGCGGGCTAAAACGTTTATCAAGATTGTTAATGGAATAACATAGACGAGATGATCTTCCTTTGGTAGAAAGACAATCAGATATGAACATAAATGGAATCGGGAAAAGAATTGAAAT
>JAQBFJ010000004.1:0-8614 GCA_032123435.1 Verrucomicrobiota bacterium | reverse complement strand
GTTCAAAACTGGCGCGTTAAGAATTACGCTAACAAATGAATTGATGGTATTGCTTGCTACGCGCGCAAATCATCATTCAAGATGTTATCTTTTTAAAGATTATTGTTGCTATACACATTATAACCGAGTATTATGTGTATATAGACTTCTGCGAAATGAGAGATCAGAGGTCAGAAGCCAGAGGTCAGGAAGAGGGAAGATAGATTTTAGACGGGATTAACAGGATTTACAGGATGGTTAAGAGGGATTGGTTAAAAATGGACATAGTGAGCCCGTTAAATTGAATGTTCTTTGAAAAATGAATAGTTAAGCAGCATGAGCGATGTTGTCGCGTTTCATAGCGAAAGTTCGAAAGCATCGGATTTTTTCCGGTTGCTGAAGAAGGACGGCCGCAGCGTAAGCGACGAGACTCATTGACAGATGAGCGATAGTCATCTGATTGCGGATGGATCTCATCTTGTAATGTGTTGTTTGTTCAGCTTCGCGATCGCCGAGACGAGAGAAGTATCGTTCAACTTCTGTGCGCATGTTGTATGTGTTCTTGAAGAAAGCTGAGTCTCTGGGAACACGCGAACGAGCGTCATTGGTAATGTCGAGATACTTGGTGCATCCATATTGGTTGCCTTCGATGAAGCGTGAGTGATGTATGGGGCAGCCGTCGGGATGTTTTTGAGCGAAAGCGACAGAAGCTTTGATTGGACAACGGAACTTCAAACGTGTGCGTAAGTCTTCAGTCCAAGATCCATAGGAAGCCATTTCAAGGTTGGCCTCACAGAGAGGACAGCCGTGAGGGCCGAACGTTTTAGGTTTCTGCTGATTGCGTGGATTGATGGGGATAAAAGCGTGGCATTTAAGCTCATTGACAATGAAGTTATAGAAGTCACGCTCATCGTAAGCGGCATCAGCGATAAAGAAAGCGCCCTTTTTAAGGCGATAAACGCGTTTGAGCTTCTTAATGAGCCTGCGTGCTACTTTGGAATCGGTAACGTTGTTGGGAAGAGTGGCAGAGACAAGAGGAACACCTTCTTTGGAAACAATGACATGAGTACGGTAGCCCCAGAAGAATATGAAGTTATCTTTTTTACCGTTAACTTCCTGATAGGAGTAATAGGCGAGCGTGGCTGAAAGATTACGTTTTGGTTTTTTATGTTTGTTGGTCATGTTGCGATGAGGATTTTTGAAATTATTCTCTTTTGAAGCGGCCATAACCGGCTTTGAGTCCATAATGAAATGAGATAGTGAGATGACGTCCTGATCGATAAGGTCCTGGTTGGTGGCATGATGAAGACTTTCGATCATGGAAGTATTAGTACTGGAAAGGAATTTATAAAACTGTGAGGCGTCCGGAAGGTTGCCCATATCGAATCCGCACATCTCGGTAAGGACCGGATGGGCATCAAGGAATTCGATGAGGCGCGGAACAGATTTGAGTTGTTCAAGGTGTTTAACGATAAAGGCACGAATCATGGCATGACGGGAGAAACCGGTACGACCGACACCGCAATTTGTGTCAGGAACATCAGAAAGGTCTAGAGATTGGAAAATAAGGTCATATTTTCGGTGAAAATCGGACTGCCGAATAATGGCCTGTAGATCATAGAAAAGAGGGAGACGAATTTGTTGCATTTTTATCCTCCATTTTTGTTGTAACTGTTTGTTGTTACTCTAGTTACATAATAGCAAAGGTGGAGGATATTTCAAGAAAATAATCAATATAAATGCTTCTGCGACAAAGAGTTATGAATATCGCAGGAGGGTATTAAGTTAGAACAAAGGAGGGATGCAGACATGGCGATAAAAATAGGAATTAACGGGTTTGGACGCATAGGACGACTGGTGTTCCGCGCGGCAGCGGCAAATAATAATGTCGAGGTAGTTGCAATAAATGATTTATTTGATGCCGATTATCTGGCGTATCTTCTCAAATACGATACGGTTCATGGTCAGTTCAAGGGAAGTATTGAACATTCTCCCGGCAAGCTGATTGTTAACGGGAAGACCATAAGGGTTACAGGAGAGAAGGAGCCGGCTAAACTTAAGTGGGACGAAGTAGGGGCTGAGTATATTTGTGAATCCACCGGTCGGTTCACCAATAAGGTTGATTGCGAGGGTCACATTAAAGGCGGAGCCAAGAAAGTTGTGATATCGGCTCCCACCAAAGACAAGGATATTCCCACATTTGTTCCAGGCGTTAATCACAAATCGTACAAATCAGATATGAATATTGTTTCAAACGCTTCATGTACAACGAATTGTCTGGCGCCCATTACAAAGGTTCTTCACGATAATTTTGGAATTACAGAAGGGCTTATGACGACAGTGCACTCGACGACAGCAACACAGCTTACAGTGGATGGTCCTTCCAAGAAGGATTGGCGCGGAGGCCGGGCGGCAAGCGCGAATATAATTCCGTCATCAACAGGGGCGGCAAAAGCAGTTACTCTTGTTATTCCTGAACTAAAGGGAAAACTGACAGGTATGGCGTTTCGCGTTCCTACGTTAAACGTTTCGGTTGTTGACTTGACATGCCGCCTGGAAAGAGCTCCAGGACCGGATGCTGAATCGGCTTATGAAGCTGTTAAGGCGGCGATGAAAAAAGCCGCTGATGGCGAACTCAAAGGCATTCTTGGCTATACGGACGAAGCGGTTGTATCGTCAGATTTCATTGGCGATCCTCGAACATCTATTTTCGATGCCAAGGCCGGTATTATGCTCAATTCAAATTTTGTTAAAGTTGTTTCGTGGTATGATAATGAATGGGGTTATTCCAATAAGTTGATAGATCTGATGGTCTATATGTTGTCGGTGAAATAATACGGTCCGGTCACGTTGACAAGGAAGATGAAATTGAACTGGTATCGTCATGACACGCATGGTATTTGTCGAGGGGGAAATGCTTGATGAACAAGCTGACATTGCGTGACGTTGAAATAAAAGACAGACGCGTTTTGATGAGAGTTGATTTTAATGTTCCGATCAAAGATGGGCAAGTTTCAGATGATACTCGAATAAAAGCCGCTTTGCCTTCTATTCGTTACGTTCTTGATAAAGGCGGGAGCCTGGTGTTGATGAGTCATCTTGGGCGTCCCAAAGGCGGGAAGAATGAGCCTGAATTCAGTTTGAAGCCGGCAGTAGAAAGGCTGAGTCAATTAATAGAAAAACCTGTTCGATTTGCGCCTGATTGTATCGGGTCTGACACTATGAAGCTGGCGGCAGAATTGAAGGCAGGAGAGATCATGCTCCTTGAAAACACGCGATTTTACAAGGAAGAAGAAGGCAAGGTAAAGCTGGCGGAAACAGCGTCTGAAGAAGATAAAAAAGCCGCTAAAACTGACATGAAGGCAAAGCAGAAGGAGATGGCGAGAAAGCTTGCTCAATTGGGTGATTTGTATTGCAATGATGCCTTTGGAAGCGCCCACCGTGCGCACGCTTCAACAGCGGTTATATGTCAGTTTTTCAAGGAAAATGTTTCCGGATTTCTGATGGAAAAAGAAATTGATTATCTTGGTCGGGCTCTTGCGTGTCCTGATCGTCCATTTGCGGCTATTCTTGGCGGAGCAAAAGTGAGCGACAAAGTTAATGTTATTACCAATCTGCTTGACAAGGTGAATACGTTGATTATCGGTGGAGCGATGGCTTATACGTTTTACCGCGCAAAAGGAGTGCCTACGGGTAAGTCGCTTGTTGAAGACGATAAAATTGGTCTGGCCAAGGATATCCTGATAAAAGCGGAATCAAAAGGAGTCAACCTTCTTCTACCGATCGACCATATTATAGCTGATGCGTTTGATGCCGGCGCCAGAACGGAAGAGGTGGGCGAAGGGGGTCTCAGGGATGGATGGATGGCTCTGGATATAGGTCCGGAATCTATCAGGAAATTCTCGGCTGAAATTTTTAAATCCAAGACAATAGTATGGAATGGGCCCATGGGATGTTTTGAGATGAAGCCGTTCGCCAATGGTACAATGTCTATCGCAAAAGCAATAGCTGAAACTAAATGCTTGAGCATTGTGGGCGGGGGCGATAGTGTAAGTGCTATTAATAAAAGCGGCTTGGCCGACAAGATGACTCATATAAGCACTGGCGGTGGAGCAAGTCTTGAGTTTCTTGAAGGTAAGGAATTGCCGGGGATAGCCGCTTTAACCGATAAGTAAGGATTGATTTTTATGGGCAAGTACAGAAAGAAAATTGTTGCCGGTAATTGGAAAATGAACAAAAGCATTTCTGATGCGTTATTGCTGGCAGAAGGTATTAAAAGGGAGCTTGCTGAATGTAGAGAAGTGGATGTCGTTTTATGTCCGCCTTTCACGTGTTTAAAAGCGGTTGGAGAAATGATAGAGAATACCAGTATAAAACTGGGCGCTCAAAATATGCATTGGGAAGGGAGTGGCGCGTATACAGGCGAAATATCCGCGGCAATGTTGAGGGATATATTCTGTCATTATGTGATATTGGGTCATAGCGAACGCCGCAGTTTCTTTAAGGAAACAGATGTCATGGTGAATAAAAAGGTTAAAGCTGCCATTACTGCGCATCTGACTCCCATTGTGTGCGTCGGGGAATCACTGGAAGAACGAAAAGCCGGACTGACAACATCAGTGGTGACAAAACAGGTTAAAAACAGTCTGGCGGAACTTGGTAATGATCTCGCCAAAGTTATAGTTGCGTATGAACCGTTGTGGGCAATAGGGACTGGTGAAACAGCAACGCCTGAGCAGGCGCAGGAAACACATGCTGTGATCAGGAATGTGCTTGCCGACATTGGTGGAAACGATATCGCTGAATCAGTGCGAATTCAGTATGGCGGCAGTGTCAAACCGGAGAATTCTGCCGAGCTGTTTCGACAGTCTGATATTGATGGAGGTCTGATAGGTGGAGCGTCTCTTGATGCTCACGCTTTCAGCAGTATAGTTATATCGGCAATGATGAAAGTGGAAAAAAAACCTGACATTAAGGAAAATCCTGATGTGTGAGGAAGGTTTTACAGGGGTATGGCAAGAATGCCTGTTTAAGGAGACATCATGTTTGTAGCAGTGCTTAGATATGTGCTAATGGCAGTTGAAATTATATGCAGTATTTTGCTTATAGGTATTATTCTGATTCAAAGAACCAGAGGCCAAGGTGTGGGAGGTCTGGCTTTTGGTGTTGGAATGGGGGAATCACTTTTTGGCGCGCAGGCCGGTAATGTTCTTACCAAGATAACGGTCATTCTGGCAGTGGTGTTTCTTGTCAATACCACTATCCTGGCCATGATACGTGTTGTTCCGGAAGATGAATCCGTATCTGACAGAATTGGCGATGTTGCAAATGTTCCCATGGCTCCTGCTGTGCCGGCTGTGCCTCAACAGGCAACCCCGGCTCCGACCGCGCCGCGGGAGACTGGTGTTCAACAAGAAGCGCCAGCCATATCCGTAACCATTCCACAGGGGAATCCAGTTGGGTCCGGGTCTGTCCAGGTAGAGGAGCCCGCAGTAGAACAGCGGGCCGTTGAGCAGACGACCGAATAGCGGCAAACTGTTTTTCAGACAGTATGAACCCGCCTTCGCAAGAAAGCTTCGGCGAGGCGCGGCAGGATTTACAGGGATAGAGCAAGGGATTGGATCCGTTAAATATCAATAGACTGATAATTCTATTGATATTTAACAACTTTCTCTGATGTTCGGGAGCTGAACACTTCGGCATTCCGGGTCTGCTATGTGTAAACATCCTTGTTCCCATCAGGAAAACCGTTCAAGAAATCTGTGGTAAAATTATCATTTTGCCCTGATTTCTTGAACCATCTCCTTCTTCATCCTCTTCATCCTGTAATCCTGTCAAAAAACTCTCCTCTTCTTACTTCTCCGAATCTCCCGTACTCCGTGGTAAGATACTTTTTTTCTCACGACGCCGCGCATCTGCTTAATCCCGGTGTTTCTGCGGCATTACGATTGGCCATAACGCATCGGCAGGTATGCGAACTGGTTACTTCTACTTGTTCGGGATATGCTTGAGAACATATTGATTGCGCCTGTGAACATCTCGGATGGAAGTGACAGCCGATCGGCGGATTTACTGGTGATGGAACATCTCCATGCAGAATGATTTTTTTTATTCCTGTAGTTCTGTCCACATGAGGTGCCGCAGATAAAAGGGCTTTTGTGTACGGGTGGGTCGGATTGTGGAATATTTCCTGGGTAGAACCTTCTTCAACAATTCTTCCCAGATACATTACTGCAACGCGATCCGCGAGATATTCGACAACGCTCAGGTTGTGCGTTATGAAAAGATATGAGATGCCAAGCTCGCTCTGAAGCTTTTTAAGCAGATTAAGAATCTGGGCTTGAACCGAAACATCAAGAGAGCTTGTGGCTTCATCACAGATAATAAGTTCAGGATTAACTGCCAGCGCGCGCGCTATACCTATGCGCTGACGTTGGCCGCCTGAAAATTCGTGAGGATATCGCGTGGACATATCAGGGCTTAGGCCTACACGAGTCATCAGTTCGGCGATCTTTTCAGAACGTTCTTTGCCCTCAACAGACGGAAAATGAGTTTTAACCCCTTCAGAAATAGTCTCGCCAATCATTGTGCGCGGGTTAAGGCAGGAAAAAGGATCCTGGAATATCATTTGTATATGTCTTCTGTATTTCTTCATGGAGGCGTTATCCAGTTTCAACAGGTCTTGTTGGGCGAATTGTATGGAGCCGCCATTGGGATGCAGGAGGCGGACAATACATTTGCCAACAGTTGTCTTGCCGCATCCTGATTCTCCAACCAGCGCGAGTGTTTCACCTTTATAAATGGACAAACTTACTCCATCAACGGCCTTGACATGGCCGACCGTGCGTTTAAAGAGTCCCTTTTGAATCGGGAAATGCATTTTGAGATCACTGATTTTCAGTCGTTCAATGGATGTTTGAAGTGCTGATGGCGGTGCCGGGTCCCGTAGTTCAATTGGTGCGTGATCATGAGATTGATCGTGTTTGTTGAACAAGAAACAGGATACAGAATGTTCTTTTTTCGGCAGAGAGCAGGATTCAGGCTTTTCACGGCGGCAGATATCCATGACTAATGGACAACGCGTTGAGAACCTACAGCCAGCGGGCCATTGCGTTGCTTTAGGCACTATGCCTTTTATTGTTGCCAGGGCCTTGTCGCGCCTTGTCCTTGATGGTATTGAACGAAGCAGGAGCTGTGTGTATGGGTGCATGGGAGAGGAAAAGAGATGTTCTCTGTGTGCTTCCTCAACGATTTGGCCGGCATACATGACGCCTACGCGATCAGCGTTTTCACGGACAATGCCCATATCATGGGTGATCAGCAGGATCGCGGTCCCCATTTCCTTCTGGAGCTCGTGTATGAGAGTAAGAATCTGAGCCTGAATTGTTACATCCAGTGCTGTAGTCGGTTCATCAGCTATAAGCAGTTCAGGGCGGCACACGAGTGCCATTGCTATCATGACGCGTTGACGCATTCCGCCTGACATTTGGTGCGGGTATTCATTAAAACGCGCGATGGCGTCGGGAATGCCTACTTTATCCAGCATTTCAATGCTTTGTTTATATGCCTCTTTTCTGGATGTTTTTTGATGCAGGATTATTGCTTCTGATATTTGCGTTCCTATAGTAAAGACCGGATTTAACGCTGTCATTGGTTCCTGGAAGATCATTGAGATCCTGTTCCCTCTGATCTTTCTCATGGCCACAGGCGGCAGGGATGAGATTTCTTTTCCATGCAATTGTATACTGCCGCCGGCAATGTATCCTGCTGGTCTTGCTACAAGCTGGAGGATCGAGAGGGCGGTGACCGACTTTCCGCAGCCTGATTCTCCTACGATTGCGTATGTTTCTCCTTTGTGAATGGAAAAAGAAACACCATCGACAGCACGCGCGATATCTGATCCGGTCCTGAAATAAGTGCGTAAATCCTTGGTTTCGAGTATTATGTTGCCGTTCATTCTGTCCTCAATCTGGGGTCAAGCGCGTCACGCAGTGCGTCGCCGAAAAGGTTTGCCGGTAAAACCAGTCCAATCATAAAAATCAATGTCGCGAACAATTTCCACCAGATAACGGGATCGCGTGCTAATTCGAGAATAGCATCATTGACCATGCCGCCCCAGGAGATGGTGTTGGCACCTACGCCGATACCTATATATGCAAGGATTATTTCCGCCAGAACGCGTCCGGAAAAACTTAAGACCGCAGTGATCAGCACAATGTGCATTACATTGGGCGCAATATGCTTGAGCATTATTTTGGCATGGGATACTCCCATGGCTTTGGCTGATTGCACATATTCCGCTTCGCGAAGTTTCATGGTTTCACCGCGTAGTATGCGGCACAGGCTTGTCCAGGATGTTATGCCCATGATCAGGCATAATTGAGGCAGGCCTCTGCCGAAGATTACCATAAAGCTTGCAATAAGCAGAATGTCGGGAATGGACGAAAGGACAGTATAGATATACTGAACGGCATCATCAATACGGCCGCCGAAATATCCCGCTATAATGCCGAAAAACATCGCGAATGGAATTACGATTAGAGTTGTGAATCCGCCAATAATCATTCCTGTCCTGATCCCTTTCAGTGCGAGATAAAGGACGTCGTTACCAACCCTGTCTGTTCCCATCAGGTGT
>JAQBFJ010000003.1:0-10425 GCA_032123435.1 Verrucomicrobiota bacterium | reverse complement strand
TTGATCCCGATTACGCGCTGAGCAAACGCGGATTGGAAACCACGCGTCGCCTGTTGAATGCTGACAACGCGCGGAACGGGCAACGGGGAAAGAGATAGTTTTACCACGGAGTTCACCCGCCTTCTCCGCCTGAGGCGGATTCGGCGAGGCAGGCGGAGGAAAAAGAAGAGATATTTACCACGGAGTTCACGGAGGCACAGAGCAATACAGAGAAGAGAGTTGATTTAATTTAGAAACGGGTGTTTCAAAAATTAAATCAACAACCTGCAAGGGAAGGTCTCGGAGGTTTACTCCCTGACAACAACGTTGCATCAAATCATGGATTGCTTATGCAATACAGGATTTGATGTAACCTCTGGCTTTTGCTTGCCCTGCGTAGCTCGGAGAAGGATATTCTCCGTGCCTCCGTGACCTCTGTGGTAAAATGGCTGTAATCCTGCCTGCCCGCATTGCTGTCGCCGCAGGCGCTACAGGCTGGGTCTAAAAATGTTCCCTGGAACAATCCGGCTTCTCTGCGTCCGCCATGTCGTTCCTGATGCCCAGCCGGGTCAGAGCAAAATCGTATTTCACCGGATCGTGAGGAACCATTTTCCTGAAGCTTTCTGTTATTTCCAGTGCCATCGGCATTCCCGGCGTTTTGCGCGCCGTAAAACCTAACGCCCTGCCTATCTTCACCATATGCGTGTCAAGCGGCACAATAAGAGCGCTCGCTGACACGCCCTTCCACCCGCCGGGATCCACGGCGTCTTTTCTTACCATCCAACGCAGAAAAAGATTCAATCTTTTGCACGCGCCGCCACGCTCAGGCGAAGGAATCAGATATTTCCCGCGGCAGTCCAACTTTTCCACGAATTCACGCAAGGCAGGCAGAACAGTGTCATCATCTTTCCGGAGTCCGGCAACAAAACACCTGTTGAGCGATCCATGCCTCTCAAGCACACCACGCATTCCTATGATAAGGGAAACCAAATCCTTATGATCGGTAAACCTGTGCCGGAATCCTTTAAACATCTTGTCAAGCGATCTCACCGATGCGTCCATTACGAACACGTATGGTGACGGATTCATACGGACCAGAACACTTTCAACGCTTTTAAGTATTTGAGCAACACGTCCATAGGCCAGTGAAGAGGCGAGCAGAGCGACTATCTCCCGATCTTTGACCGAAGAATAATCATAGAGGAATTGCAGAGGGTCCGGAGAAACATATTTTCTCCGGTTGTATTTTCGATAGAAACGATCCAATTCAATCCTGCCTCCGGAGCGCAGGTCCTGAAGAATTTTATCATGATACGACTTTTTCATGTGCACATGCTTTTTTCCCGGTCCTACCCATGAAAGAAGCGCCAAGAATTACCACCAGCACAATGGCAGAAATTGTTTTTATCCATTGGGGCAAAACCCAGTGCGTCATGCCGCCTGCCGGTATTCCAATGGCGCCAAACAGCCAGTCAAGCAGTAACCCGGAACATAAGGCTGTACCAGCAACGACAATAAGATAAATAAATGCCGTACGCCGTCCGAGAACGCGCCAGACGGTCGCTATTGTCGCCGCGTTAGTTGCTGGGCCCGTCATGAGAAACACCAGCGCCGCGCCGGGTGTGATTCCTTTCATCATCATAGCTGCGGCAACAGGGATAGACGCCGTGGCGCATACATAAACTGGTATTCCCAAAACCATCATTACGAGCATTGCAGTAATACCGGTGCCAAGCACCTCCGCAAAGAAACTTGCCGGCACAACAGCCGATATCACGCCGGCGATGATCAATCCGACAATCAGCGCCCATGCAATATCCCTGGGTAAAATAATAAATCCATATCGAAAAGCCCTGATCAGTTTAGGCCGTTTGTCGGCGTTCGAGCAACATTCTTCCTCGCACTGGCCCGGGGGCATGCCATCCGTCACATCAGGTTCGTTCATCCTGTCAACCAGCCCGCCTCCGATAACGCCTGATATAAATGCCGCCAATGGACGAAACACAGCGAATACCGGCCCTAACAGGCCCAGCGTCGCCATAATACTGTCAACACCTGTTTGAGGAGTTGACAACAGAAAAGATACCGCCGCACCCTTGCTCGCGCCATGACGCCTAAGCGACGTCATCACCGGAATAACACTGCAGGAACATAACGGCAACGGAACACCCAGGAAAGACGCTTTGATCACCGGCCATATACCATGTCCGCCCAGATGCCGTTCCACGATTTCGGGAGAGATAAAAACTGAAAGCAAGCCGGCGACAAAGAAGCCGAAAATCAAATAAGGCGCCATTTCACAGAGCGTATGCCAGAACTGAATTAATATATCTGTAATTATTTCCATAAATTACACCACATCACAACTTAGCCCGCATGCTTCATGAAACATGCGCGCTGGCAAAAAGAGCCGTGGATAGATACCTTTCACCTGAATCGGGCAAAATAACAACTATAGTCTTTCCCTTGAACTCGGCATCATTGGCCAACCGCGCCGCAACAGCTACCGCGGCCCCGCTTGAAATCCCGCATAAAATCCCTTCCTCGCGCGCCATCCTTCTGGCAAATTCCATTGCCTCCTCATTCCCAACACGCTCAACCCGATCTATCACAGACAAATCAAGCACTTCAGGAATGAACCCGGCACCAATCCCCTGTATCATGTGCGGACCAGGCTTAATATTCTCGCCAGCCAGCTTCTGGGAAATTACCGGACTGTTCTCCGGCTCAACTGCTACCGACACGATTTGTTTCTTTTTTACGTTTTTCATGAACCGTGAGATTCCTGTTATTGTCCCGCCTGTCCCTACGCCGGCAACAAGAACGTCTATACCGCCTTCTGTTCCATCCCATATCTCAGGGCCAGTAGTTTTTTCGTGAACAGCCGGATTCGCCGGATTCTTGAATTGCTGCGGCATGAAATACCGGCCCGGACTATTCCTCACCAACTCCTCCGCCTTTTCTATAGCGCCAGGCATTCCTTTATCACCAGCCGTCAATACGAGATCAGCCCCGAACACTTCCAGGATTTTTCGTCGTTCCATGCTCATCGTTTCCGGCATAGTCAAACTCACCTTATATCCGCGCGCAGCGCCCACGTATGCCAGAGCAATACCGGTATTCCCGCTCGTCGGCTCCATGATTTCCATACCCGGTTTAAGGATCCCTTTCTGTTCCGCGTCCCAGATCATCGAGGCGCCTATTCGGCATTTAACGGAATATGCCGGATTCCGACCCTCAACTTTACCCAGAATCAGCGCGCTTTCCCCACACAGCTTTCCTATCCTGACCAGAGGCGTGTTTCCTATAGAGAACGAATTATCATTATAATATTTCATTGTATACCCTCATTATCATTGCTGGATTTACGACCATCATACCCCACTTATTAATATTTTTAATATTTTTAAAATATTATTGTTGCATTTTTTAATATATCAACATCATATAAGTGAATGTTGATCATGTCAATCATCTTTTGAGACTATTTTATGATTAAAATATCAACCAAAGGGAGATATGCCGCCAGAATCATGATATATCTGGCTTTGCACAGCTCTGATAACGCACCAGTGCAAAAACAGAAAATAGCCAAATCTGAAAATATTTCCCCGGATTACGTCGAACAACTGCTTCTCAAACTTAGAACTGCCAGCCTGGTAAAAAGTCACCGCGGCATAAAAGGTGGCTTCACACTCGCCCGCCCCGCTGAACTCATCACAATCGCCGATGTTATTTCAGCCACAGAAGGCCCCCTCTCCCTTGTCTCTTGTGCCGACGAAAAATGCCCGCGAGCCGCCGCCTGCGTAACAAAACCAATATGGGACGCTGCAACCTACGCCATTCAGAAAATATTCTCATCCGCATGTATCGCAGATCTTGCGGATCAGGCAAGAATCGTGCACGATTCAAAATCACTGACATTTGAAATATGAATTTACAAATAGAAAACGTTTCGATGCCATAATGAATATAAGACATCTATACAAACAAATGAAAGGAAACAACAATGAACAATCCTAAAAAACCGGAAACAATAGCATTACACGGCGGACAGGTCCCCGACCCTGTTACAGGTGCTCGAGCTGTGCCCATCTATCAGACAACCAGTTACGTATTCAAGAATAGCGAGCACGCCGCCAATCTCTTTGCGCTCAAGGAGTTTGGCAACATATATACACGCCTCATGAATCCGACCACCGATGTCACGGAAAAACGCATCGCCGCACTCGAAGGTGGAACAGGCGCACTCCTGACTTCAAGCGGAATGTCAGCTATATTCCTCGCAATCCATAATATCGCCGGGGTCGGAGATCACATCATCTCTTCATCCTCACTGTATGGCGGCACGGAAACGTTATTCCGCCATACCCTGCCCAAAATGGGCATCAAAGTAACATTCGTAAATGACGCCACACCGGAGAAGATAAAAGATGCCGTCAAACAGAACACAAAGGCCGTCTATATCGAAACCATTGGAAACCCCAAGGGCGATGTGCTTGATATTGCCGGCATCGCGGATGTATCTCACAAGGCTGGCCTTCCTTTAATAATAGACAACACTTTCGCGCCAATCCTCTGCCGCCCCATTGAACATGGAGCAGATATCGTGATTCACTCCTGCACAAAATGGATCGGCGGACACGGCACTTCCATCGGCGGAGTAATCGTCGATAGCGGAAAATTCGACTGGTCTTCCGGCCGGTTTCCTGAATTCACAACCCCTGATGAAAGCTATCAAGGCATAGTTTACTGGGACGCCTTAAAAGATGTGCCCGGCATGGGAAATGTCGCTTTCATAATAAAATCACGCGTGCAGGGCATGAGAAACATCGGACCATGCCCCAGCCCGTTCAACGCGTTCCTGTTCCTACAGGGCCTGGAAACATTGCCTTTAAGAATCCGCCAGCAAAGCGCCAACGCACTTGAACTGGCAAAATGGCTGGAAAATCACGATAAGGTCGAGTGGGTAAATTATACCGGTCTGCCCAACCATCCCTATCATAAGACAGCACAGAAATACCTGAAAGACGGATTCGGCGCCGTATTCGGGTTCGGCATCAAGGGCGGACAGCAGGCAGGCAGGAAATTCATCGATTCCGTTAAACTGGCCAGCCATCTTGCAAACGTCGGCGATGCCAAAACACTCGTCCTTCACCCGGCTTCCACAAGCCATCAGCAGATGTCCGAAGAATCTCAACGCGCCGCAGGCGTAACTCCTGAATTCGTGCGAGTAGCCTCCGGCCTGGAAAATACGGATGACATCAAGGAGGATTTCGAACAGGCACTAAAAATAGTCTGATCTTCTTTCGTGCCCTGATTCCGACACAACGGATTCAGGGCGCTTCTAACCCTGGAACAAAAGACAATAAATATGTCCGTTAAAAGCGCTTTGCTTAAAACAGTCGCAATGCCCATTGCCAATAAACTCACTTCACGGCAATTCTGGAAACTCTATCGCCAGATGCTGAAATTCGACCAGGCCACACCCGATGAACAACACGCATTGCATTCCGAAAGTCTTCTGGCAATTTTACAACACGCCGCCGCTGAAGTCCCTTTCTGGCAAGATCAATTCAAAGACATGGGCATCAATCCGCTGACGCTGACGTCCGAACAGTCTCATGAAGCACTCGCGCGACTGCCAATAACTAGCAAAAATACGTATAAAGATGGATACCCGCAAAGAGTCACCAGTCAGACCGATCGCAAGGGATGGCGCTTTCTTTCATCTTCCGGAACGGTAGACAGGCTGACAATAATAACAGATTTACCGAAGCGTGATTATCTCGCCGCATCACTAATTCGCGTTAACAAAGCTGTCACAAACGGTGATGCCGGTATTAAGAACGTCGAGATCCCGCCGCAATGTTGTAATGTTCTGTGCCAACTTCCGGAAACACGAGAAGGATTCGCTGATTTTATTCAATACGCAGGACAAGCCCTGAAAAAAGGCACGCTCAGATCGCCAGAAACCAAAGCTAAGCTAAGGGGTTATTTCCGTCAAATTGTCCTGCCACGCAAAACTCTTATGCCCATTAATCCTTTACCGAAAGACCAACTCGCGAAAGAGCTTGATGAACGAATAGATCAAATCGCCAAAGCTAAACCCCTCATAATAAGAGCATTACCCGTCTATCTACTGTGGCTGGCAGACCGGTTGCAGCAACGCGATATTTCCTTTCCATCACTTCAAGCTGTTTTGCCATGGGGCGGATTGACAACACCAGCCATGATCAAAAGAATCGAACGAAACTTCCATGTGCCATTTCGTGATGTTTATGGCGCAACCGAGTTGGGAGAAATCGCCATCTCCTGCGGCCAGGGCAAAGGTTTACATATAAATGAAGATCTGTATCACGTGGAAATATTAAACAATAACGGATTGCCCGTTCCCCCAGGCGAAACGGGAATAATAACAGTTACTGATTTCACAAATCGCGCGATGCCGATGCTGCGCTATCAACTTGGGGATATAGGCTGTCTTATCAAAGAACCTTGCGAATGTGGGAAAACAACGGAACGCATCATTGTCCGCGGCAGACTGCACGAACTCACACACTACCGTAACGATCAACCGGTAACAGCTTACGACCTGCTCGAAATGTTTTTCAAGCATGACTCAATAATCAATTTCCGCGTTGACGAACAGGAAGAAGGAAAATATTCAGCTGTCATCGTAAGAAACACGAAACACGGAACGCCAACAGACAACCACCTGGCCGCGGAACTTCAAGCATTACTTAAGACTGACGGCATGCCGACCATACGTACGGCGGAATTTATCCGTCCCGCCGAAAGCGGCAAATACCGTTTTGCT
This sequence comes from Verrucomicrobiota bacterium, assembly GCA_032123435.1. Lineage (GTDB taxonomy): Bacteria > Verrucomicrobiota > Kiritimatiellia > UBA8416 > JAQBFJ01 > JAQBFJ01. The sequence continues at coordinate 3,626 of JAQBFJ010000003.1, read as the reverse complement.
TACCCATTAAATGTGGAGACAATGAAGCCATGACAACAACAAATACCGACATCGCAAGCATAAGAAAAGAATTTCCACTTCTTCAAAGAAAGCGAGATAACGGCAGCCCATTCATTTATCTGGACAGCGCCGCGACGTCCTTAAAACCAAACTGCGTGATAGAAGCAATAACCCGCACTCTTTCATACCACACAGCCAATGTTCACCGTTCCGTATACCAGCTGGGTGATGAAGCCACGGAACTCTATGAAGGCGCTCGCAAGACCATAGCGCGGTTCATAGGCGCCGAAGAGCATGAAATCATCTTTGTACGGAACACCACCGAAGCACTGAATCTCATCGCCCGCTCTTTCCCAATCCAAAATAGAATCATCACCTCTTACACTGAACATCACTCCAACCTGCTTACATGGAATGGTGAGATTACCAGGCTCCAGCCATTGCAGGACGGCTCCCTTGACATGGATGCGCTGGATCGCGAACTGGCAAGAAAGGACGTTTCAGTGGTCACATTATCGCATTGCTCCAATGTAACCGGCATTATGCTCAATGCTGCGGAAATCGCTCAGCGTGTTCATGACGCCGGATCAATATTCGTTCTTGATGGCGCCCAGTCTGTTCCCCATCACAAGATCGACGTGAAAGCTATTGATTGCGATTTCTTCGCGTTCAGCGGACATAAGATATGCGGGCCCACCGGCATAGGCGTCCTTTACGGCAAGGCCGAACGCCTTGCTGAACTTGATTGGTACCTGCGCGGCGGACAAACCGTTGACCAAGTTCATATCAACTCCGTTGTCCCCAAGCCCCCTCCATGGAAATTTGAAGCCGGCACACCACCGATTGAAGCGGCTGTGGGCCTCGCCGCCGCCATTAACTTCCTGGAATCAATAGGAATGGATAATATCCAAAAAAATCAACATGCTCTCGTTCAGTATGCACTTCGAAAAATAAAAGAAAAATTGCCACAAATAGGCATCCTGGGGCCCGCGGATGAACGGAGAATCGGACCTGTCAGCCTGCAAATTCAGGGATTATCTCCTCACGTTATCGCCAGAAGCCTAAGCGATGGATACGGAATCTGCGTCCGCTCCGGATACCACTGCGCCCAGCCGCTTCATGAAATACTCGACTCCCCTCCAACATTGCGTGCTTCTTTCTATTTGTATAATATAATCGAGGAAATAGACCAGTTTGTAGAAGCTCTTAAAGAAATTATTTCTTTCAACGAACATGGAACGCTCTAAAAGTAAAATAGCGATAGCAATGAGCGGCGGCATCGATAGCTCCGCAACAGCCGCTATACTTGTTGAACAAGGCCTTGACGTGATCGGTCTGACCGTGCATATGTGGAAAGATGGTTCACGCTGCTGCTCAGTCGAAGATGTCGGACGTGCGCGTAAAGTGGCGTGGAGTCTGGGTATTGAACATTATGTCCTTAATGCCGAAGAAATGTTTAATACGGAAATAGTTAACCCGTTCATAAAAGAATACCTCAACGGAAGAACCCCTTCCCCATGCGTTATATGCAACCAGAAAATCAAATTCGGATTCCTGCTGACAAGGGCAATACAATTCGACTGCGCGGCGCTGGCTACCGGACATTACGCAAAGATAGAAGAAAGGAACGGCCAATATCATCTCTTGAAAGCCAGAGACATATCCAAGGATCAATCGTATTTTCTGCATCGTCTTTCCCAAAAACAATTGGCCCATATCTCCTTTCCACTCGCCGATATGATAAAAAAAGAACATGTACTCCCCATTGCCAGCCGGAAAGGACTGCCAACCACATCAACATCGGAAAGCCAGGACCTCTGCTTTGTCGCTGATGGTGAATACGGCCAATTCGTTGAAAAACACGCGCCTGAAACCCCGAAAACGGGCAGGATAATAGACACCACCGGAAAAACGATAGGAACTCATAAAGGCATCCATAATTATACTGTCGGACAAAGACGCGGGCTCGGCATTTCATCAACGGATCCCCTGTACGTCACAAACATCGATCCTCTGCAGAACACTATTGTCGTCGGCACACGAGAACATACAAGAACACAGTCATGCATACTTACTGACGTTCACTGGATAGCAGGATCGCCGCCATCTGCAACCAACGAGTATGCCGTGCGCATACGCTACCGGCATGAGGCCGCGCCGGCGCGAATAGAACATCTGGACAACAGGAAAACACTTGTAACGTTTCAAGAACCGCAATTCGCCATAACACCAGGTCAGGCGGGAGTAATATACGATGGCAATGAAGTGCTTGGCGGCGGCTGGATAGAATAATGAAGCTTATCATTAACGGAAAATCTCAGGAACACAATGAGGACATATCGCTGGATACACTCCTGACGGCCATGTCAGCAGATCCCGAACATGTGGCGGTAATGGTGAATGACGAAATAATACGACGGCAGGAAAGAGGCAACGTGACGCTCACTGATGGTGACCGTGTGGAAATCCTTACAATGGTGGCTGGAGGCTGATCCGGCCTCCCTGATAAACTTCCGAATCACGGGAATGTTTTTCTGACAGGATAAACATGATCAGATGGATCTGGGAAAGGAACGGGATACGTGAAATCTCAATAGATCAATAATTCTACTGAGAGTTCATTGCCATTTTTTATCCCGGAAACTTGACAAATAAATCAGTTTAAGCCAAAACCCTGCCCACCCAGTCGCCAACAAAGTGCGTTATAACCATGACCATTGCCGCTATCATCAGATGTTCACCAACAATTGCAATTGGGTTCTGTTTCTGTCGCACCGCCATCTTGTAGCTGAATATGGCCATTATAGACAATCCCCATACCATGCTTACGATTATAGCCGTTGAAAGCGCGAACAACATGACAGGAATCATGAACGTAAGGGCAAATAGAAGTTTTGATAAGAACGTCGAAATTGTAGCAGCCCATATCTGTTTATGCGTATGAACGTTCTCGCATTCTTCTGAAATATGGATGCCCAACGCGTCCGAGAACGCGTCAGCAATGGCTATAGTCAGGATTCCACCCATAACCGCCAGCCTGGAATGAGTCCCTGAATGCAAGCCTACCATCAACCCCAGTGTCGTGATGACCCCTGAAGTTAAACCGAAACTTATACCCGTAACTATTGAATCTTTCATTAACATCCTCCCCGTATCAAAGCCATACCCTAACCTGAACTTCTGCGCGTTATCCTCACCAGAACCCGTTCTGCACCCAGATTGCAGAGCCCAAGCTTTATAAAGACCTTGTCAAGAATGACATCTCCCGGAATGCAAACAGTATCAAGCACCTCAATTCCTTCTCGATTGCACAACATTATAAAATCTTTCAGCGTCGTAAGATGTATATTTGGCGTATCATACCATTCATGCGGCAGTATTGACGATTTCGGCATGCGTCCGACAAGCCCAAGAACAAGCCTGTTCCGCCAGTTTCCAAAATTCGGAAAAGTAATAATACACTCACGCGCAACTCGAACCATCTCACGCAGAACATCCCGCGGCCGTTTCACTTCCTGCAACGCACTGCTTAAAATAGCGTAATCATAGAACCCATCCGGAATAATGGAAAGACCATCATCCAGATCAGCCTGAAATACATCATGTCCCTTGTCTATCACCTCTAT
>JAQBFJ010000002.1:0-3249 GCA_032123435.1 Verrucomicrobiota bacterium | reverse complement strand
ATAAGATTGTCGGAAAGCACAGGACCTTTGTCCCGGGGCATTGATCCGCCTGTAAATATGCGGCCCAGTAATGAATCGGAAAAAGGCACAGTCATTGGCGCGCCGAGAAAACGGACTTTTGCATCAGTTGCGACACCGCGTGAACCTTCGAAAATCTGGAGGGATACTTCATCGTTCTTCAGGCGAATCACCTGTGCCAGAGATGTTCCGTTTCTGGATGTTACTTCAGCCAGTTCCCTGTATTTTACATTATCGGCTCTAATGTTTATTACATTGCCTGCTATGTTTTCAACGCGATGATAAACCTTATGCATTGTCTGTCACCTCGACTGCCATTTTCTCCAGTTCGTCTTGGGTTTCTTTGAAAGATGGTTCTTTGATGTCAATCCTGTTCCAGCCTTTTGTTGTTTGCGTTATCTTATGGAAGAAATGTCTTGCCTCTGTTTTATCTTTGAAAGACATGTTTGCGGCAAGGATTTTTGCCAGGACTCCGAAAACATGCTTTTGTCTGTCAGCCGAGGTTGCGGCATCTATTTCGTTGTAAGCGTCCTGTTGAAGATATACGGCATCAATATATTCCGCCTTCAGGTAAATGATGAAATCTTCCAATGAAGTTCCTTCTTCTCCTACGACTTTCATCATCTGTGAAACATCACTGCCTTTGGTCATGATTTCACGCGCAATGGCGATATCCTGCTCAGGCACGATTCCGGTATATTTTGACCAGCTGTCAAGATGGTCAATCGCGGGGTAACGGCGCGCGTCCGATCGTGAACGGGACAGTCCATGAAAAGCTCCCACCACCTTGAGTGTTGCCTGTGTGACGGGTTCATCAAAATTACCTCCTGCCGGGCTGACTGTTCCTCCTATGGTGACAGATCCAATATTTCCGTTCTTCAGTTTTACGATACCGGATCTTTCATAAAAGGCTGCGATTACTGATTCCAGATAAGCGGGAAAAGCTTCATCACCCGGAATTTCTTCCAGGCGGCCTGAAGTCTCGCGAAGCGCCTGCGCCCAGCGTGAAGTGGAATCGGCAAGCAGAAGAACATTCAGACCCATTTGACGATAATAACCGGCAAGTGTTACAGCGGTGTATATGGAAGCCTCGCGAGCCGCGACAGGCATTGAACTGGTGTTGCAGATAATTATCGTACGATCCATGAGCATCTTTCCCGTTTTAGGATCTTCCAGATTGGGAAACTCTCTCAATGTCTCCACGACTTCACCGGCGCGTTCACCACAGGCGGCTATTACTACAATATCCACATCGGCGTACCTGCTGGTTATCTGCTGTAGAACAGTTTTTCCAGCCCCGAACGGACCAGGGATGCAATATGTTCCGCCTTTGGCGACTGGAAAGAAGGTGTCTATTATCCGGATTTGAGTAACAAGTGGGTCCGACGGGCGCAATCTTTCGGAATACGCCTTGATCGGAACTTTGACAGGCCATTTCTGAAGCATGGTTACTTCATGTATGTTGTCCCGTTCATCACGCAGTTTTGCTATCATGTGTTCTACCGTATATTTTCCGGCAGGAACTATATCTTCAACAGTATAACTGCCGTGGAAACTGAAAGGGACCATTATAATATGCTCGAATATGCCTTCTGGCACGGAGCCCAGCATTTCACCCGCAGTGACTTTACTTCCTTTCTGCGTTTTGGGTGTGAATTCCCATTCTGTATTTCTCGGAATGGCGTTCAGATACGTTCCGCGTTCAAGAAAGAATCCACATTGCTCGGCAAGTCTAGGCAACGGGTTTTGAAGGCCGTCATAAATCTGAGTCAAGAGTCCCGGCGCCAGTTCGACGGATAATAATTCTCCGCTGAATTCGACTTTATCGCCCACGGTTAAATCAGTGGTGTCTTCGAATACCTGCATGTCGGCAAACTGTCCTCTAACTCGAACAACTTCGCACATCAGGCCTATATCACCAAGTTTGGCGTAGCCTACTTCATTCTGACTGACGGCTTCAGTAAACTCTACGGTGATCATATTGCCGTTAACGCCAATTATTTTTCCATAGATCTGACTCATTGCTTTTCCTGAATTAAAGTTAATCAGATAAAGGCAATTACAGCACGTTTTTAAGTGTTGTTATTACCTTTTTTTCCCGTATTCTTTTCATCATCCGGCTCGCGATTTATAATGTCATCCGCGATTTTTCCGCCTGTTTCATCATTCATTGCCGCCCAGCGCTGTGCGATAAGTAATTTAAGAACATACGCGAGCAGAGCTCTGGCTGAAAAGGGATCATGTCCGGCAAATTCTTCCGCCTTTGCCCATCGAAATTTGTCTATGGAAAATTCACGTTCGGCAGGATTTGACGTTGAAAAAGTTTCCGACACGATCCTGTCGATCTCCGTATCAAAATGTTTATGTTCCTTCAAATAGGGGGTGGGGTCTTTTTTCCATGTTGCCGCTCTCAGTTTTGCCATGGAGTTTCTCAGCTGTATTTCAGTGTCACGCCAGCGATTGACAAATTCATTTCCGGATTCACCTGAAAGAGGATCTAAAAGGTCGTCAATAGCCGTCAGGTCAGACGGTGAAACGTGTTCTTTGCATAACGAACGGAAATCTTCAAAGGAGAAGGGGGGCGGACTATCCATGTTTATGGTTGGCAGACTGGCTATAAGATAATAATAATTCATATCCTATGCTTCCGGCTTCTCTGTGCGTTTCGTGTTATTCTGTGAAAACCCGCTTACACTGCCGGATGCCTTTTTTACTATTTCGGCAAGGTAAGGCTGAATAATCTGACACAACGATTCAGTAACGGCTTCTGATGTAAAATCGTGTTCAATATTCTGATCCTTGAGCAATACGCGGAAACCGGAGATGATATTGTTGTCTCCTTTTATTTCCAGCCCTGAAGCGAGTTCATTGGCAAATTTTGTAGCAAAAGAACCGGCAAGTCGTTTCTGTTCCTCCTCATTCAATAGGATCCGAATGTGGGTATTGCCTGACTTTTGTCCGTAATACGACTCAATTACTTTCGTCAGCATTTGACCAAGGGCGTCGCCCGTCATGACGCTTGATACTTCTTTGCGCGTGAGTTCTTTCAGAGTCATGCGCAGTGCTTCTCCTATTGATAATATGATGTCGCGCGCCGCCTGTTGAAGCGCTTTTGCGGACCTGTGGTAGAACTGTTCCGCGTCATGTTTTGCCTGTTCCACAATGGCATTGGCGTCATCGCGGGCCTTCTTAATTATGGTATCGGCTTTTTCCTGCGCGGATGAAGTAATG
>JAQBFJ010000001.1:0-4284 GCA_032123435.1 Verrucomicrobiota bacterium | reverse complement strand
GTCCAGGTCGGCAAGAAACCCGGCATCATAAACACCTTGAAAAAGCTGCTGAACATCCGTACGCCCGACAGGCACGTCGGTTACTTTTGTGCTGGGCGCGTCAGCTTCTTCATAATGGACAGCTTTCGGCTTGATCCGCGCAGGCATGCCTTCTCCTCTTGCATCCGCCGCCATTTCGGGCGAGATCTTGATCAACATCGTCTTGGAAGATCTGTCACTGCGCGCCATTTACTTTTGCCTTTTTTTATTCAATCATATCGGCAGACTATACATTATTCTTCACTGATGACTGCCTTGTCTTTCAAATCCTGCACATAATTAGACAGCATTTCACCACGATACGAATGCCTGAGAAATTCACGCACTTTCTCATGCGCCTCATCAAAATCGGCCGGACGGCCATCTTCCTGATCAATTTTCTTGATTATATGAAAACCAAATTGCGTTTCAATTATGTCGCTGACCTCTCCTATAGCCATGCTGAACACAACATTATCAAATTCCGGCACCATCATGCCGCGGCTGAACCAGCCCAGACTTCCGCCCGTTTTCTTTCCACTCGGACAACCGGAATGCGCCTCCGCCTCTTTGGAAAAATCAGATCCATCATCAATCCTTTTCTTGATCTCAAGAAGTCTCGATTTTGCCACAGCATTGTCGTCCTTGCTCCCCGAGTCGGCGGCAAGAAGAATATGCTGAGCACATACACGTTCCGGCTTCTTGTACTCATCAGAATGCGCTTCAAAATGCGCTTTTATTTCCTCTTGTGTCGGCTCCTTGGCGCCCTCGGTTACTTTCTGAATCAGCATATCGACTTTACGGCCAAGCCTGATGTTTTCTCTTACCATAGGTTCTGTTACACGCTGTTTGCAGATAATCTCCCTGAACGCCTTTTCACCGCCCACCTCTTGAATCATATTCTGCAGACTTTTTTCAACCTCTTCATCAGTAACAACAAAGTTCATTTTTTCCGCCAGATTTATCAGAAGTTTGGCACCTACAGCCTGATCCTTGGCTTTCTGCCTGAGCAGATCCATCTGCTTCCTCATCTCGACGGCATTCATATGCTGGGAGTAAAACCTGATCAAACGTCCCAGCTCAAACTCAACAGCATCCTCCGGAACTATCTCTCCGTTCACCTTCAGAACCATGTATCCCCCTTAATTTGAGATATTATATCTTGCGGTTTTGTTTCTTCTGCAACATGTACATGGAATATACTTATCCCTTTTTCCCCGTAATGGTCAAGAAGAGGAACTGTCCTTTCGCGGAAAATCAGGAGTTTTCTTTCAATATCTTCGGACTTATCATCGTTCCTGCCCAATCTGTCTCCCCCAGAATTACATCTTATCCTCGACCTCACAACCTCAGCCGAACAATCCAGATACAATACCATAACGACATTGATAATGCTGTCTATCTCCGTTGCCTGTCCTGTGTGACGTGGCAATCCATTCAGAACAACCAGATCATCTACTCCGCTCATCTTCTTTGCCATGAACGATTTCAATATCCGGGCGGCAATATGGAACTGGCTGTCTTCAAGCAACATGCCAGTGTCAAGTACACGATTGACAACAGCCATGTCCTGCTCAGTCAACACATCACGATAAACGCCTGTTTCCGCCGCATAGCGAAGATTCAGGCCGAAATCGAAATGAACACATCTGCGACCCGACAATCCTTCCCGCTCACAATACTCGCCAAGCGGCGTCTTGCCGGATCCGGTGGGACCCAAAATAAGAACCGCTGAATGTCGAACATCACCATTATTTGCTGGTACAGTCATTTACAGTCACTTTGCCCGTTATATTGTCTATCGTTGAATCAAACGGCTGTCACCCAGACTTTTCTGGAACGCGGCCCATCAAACTCGCAGAAATAAACCGACTGCCATGTCCCAAGCTGAACACGGCCACTACTTACCGACAGCAGAACTGAGGATCCCATCATACTTGCTTTAACATGCGCTGCCGCATTCCCTTCACCATGCCTATATCCAGCGCGCCATGGCACCATCCTGTCCAGCGCGGCCAAAATATCGGTTACAACATCGGGATCGGCATTTTCATTGATAGTAATACCGGCGGTCGTATGCGGCACAAAAACTGTTACAACACCATCTTTAACATCCATGTTACTGATTATATCCTGTACTTGCCCCGTAATATCCACAAATTCCGACCTGCTCCCAGTCTCTACCGTGAAACTCTTCATCTCTCACCTCGCACATATTTATGACACCAATAAGAACAAACCATCAAAGCACATAACAATCAATGAACACTCCTTTTACAATGGAACACATGTCCAGTCAAGAAGTGCGCCATTCCCGCCCAGCGTGGTTCCTGCCCATATTTTGCATTGAATCAGATCACACATGTCTGGCATAATGTCGAAAGACATTATGGGAACCCAGCATTTGATGAAAAAACTTTACATTGTATTTCTGCTCGCGGTTCTGGCTGGAACATTCTGTATTCTCGGACTGTCCGCACGGTCCGGAATCAGTTCAGACCTGATAACAAGTGACGGCAACGCCTATTACGCCTGGCTCACTTCCGTTATTATCGACCGTGATCTTGACTTCAAAAATGATTTCCGGAAACTGTATCATCCTGATCCGCCGCCGCCCGTAAGCGCTGTGTGTATATCCGGCAATGTGCCGAACAAATGTCCTGTTGGAATGGCAGTCATTGAACTGCCCGGCTTTCTGCTTGGTCATATTTATGCCAGGCTTACATCGTTCAAAACCGACGGGGCCAGCCTGCCGTACCAGATCGCGGTAACAGGTTTCCTCGCGCTCTTTACCATAGCGAGTTTTTATCTTCTATACATAGGCTTGCTGAATTTTGGCGTTCGGCCAATTATTGCGTTTGTTTTTTCCGTTGCCGCACTGCTTGCTACCAACCTTATTCATTACATAGCCAAGGAACCTGCCATGCCCCATGCGGCTAACGCCGCGTTGATGAACATTCTAGTGTTCAGCGCCAGTGTCAGGAAGCATCGTTTCAAGACAGATCTGTTTGCCGGTCTGTTAATGGGTCTGCTGATAGCGACACGAAATGCCGCCATCACCGTTATTCCTCTTTTCGTGTATCTAACTTTAAGAAACACGCCTGCGATCAGGCGAATATGCGTTATGACCGCCGGAATGCTAATCATGCCGGCGCTTAATTTCATGTTGTTTTATCTGATGCATGGAACATTCGTGCTTAGAACATACGGGGCTGAAGGCTTTAACGGCGGTATCGACGGCATGTATGGCGCTCTTTTCGGAGCACGTCACGGCCTGTTCATATATCACCCATGGTACCTCGTTCTTATCATCCTTAACATTTCCGCCTGCAAAGGAACAAAACAACGCGCAATTCCAGGACTTGCCCTATTGGCCTTTTTGTTATTGTGGCTCTTTAACGGCAACTGGTGGTGCTGGTGGTTCGGATCCGGATTCGGGAACAGGGCCTTCATTGAAATACTGATTCCGTTGTCGCTGGGCGCAGCCATAACAGTGGAAAAAATGTTTGCCAATTTGACTTTGACTGTCCGGAAATCTTTTGTTGCAATAACTGCCGTCTTGATCCTTTTCAACATGTATCTGTGGTGTGGCTATCTTCTCCAAAGATATCCGCATGACGGCCAGCATTCAATATGGGAAGCATACGCTTGGATCACACGGCATGACGCGCCAGCAGGTCAGCCGCAATTACCCGGAGCACAACAATGAAAGCTTTAATACAGAGGGTTTCAAGCGGAAACGTTTCGGTTAACGGTGAAACAATAGGCAAGATCGGGCGCGGATATGTTGTTCTACTTGGCGTCAGAACGGGTGACACGGACGAAGATGCGCGCCGTCTGGCCGCAAAGACTGTCAGTCTTCGCATTTTCCCCGACGAAAACGATCGCATGAATCTTTCGCTACATGACATACAGGGCGAGATTCTTGTAGTATCACAGTTTACTCTTTATGCGGACACAAGAAAGGGCAACAGGCCCAGTTTCATTAATGCCGCCCCCCCTGAAACCGCTGAAACTCTTTACAATGTATATGTCGCAACCCTGCGAAAAATGCTCGACCCATCACGAGTTGCCACTGGCACTTTTCGATCAATGATGAGTGTGGAAATATTCAATGACGGCCCTGTCACAGTGGAGCTCAATACAGATCAATAGCCGCATCTAGCCCGGCCTATTCATGAAGAATCTACTGCGAGCGTGTATCTTACACCACCTCAAGGACTTGCCTCGTAACCAGATTTCGACGTGTCTCGCCCTCGTTTTACG